>NZ_JBSGBF010000019.1:0-94746 GCF_053601115.1 Streptomyces sp. NPDC004788 | reverse complement strand
CCTGCCCGTCCACGATCTGAAGCTCCAACGCCTCGACCGAGGCCTGCAGTTCCCTCAGCTCGTTGCAGTAGTGGTCGAACGCCTTCTTCGTCGTCCAGCCCGACGAGATCACCGTCTTCACGGCGGAGTTGGTGTTCGTCGTGGACGGGTTGTAGATCGCCATGTGGCCGTCCGAGACGAACAGCGCCCAGATGTCCGGGATGCCGTCGTTGTTGAGGTCCGGGACACCGATCGCGTACTTGACGTTGGTGTCGGCCCAGCCGGTGCCGAAGGACTCGTCGCCGGCGACGGAGTTGGCCGCGAGCGCGATCGAGTTGAGGTCGACGCTGCCCGTACCCGTGCCCGGCTTGCCGCGGCGCAGGTACATGTTGCCGTTGTCCAGGTTCCGCCAGAGCAGGTCGGGCGTGCCGTCCTTGTTCATGTCGGCCAGGTTGACGATGTCGCGGCGGGCCCAGGCGGTGCCCTCCTCCAGGGTGGCCGTCTGGATGCTGCCGCCGCTGTAGCCGGAGAGGATCCAGAAGGCGGTGCCGGCCTTGACGGTGAAGTCCGGCATCTTGTCGCCGGTGATGTCACCGACGGCCTTGAGCGTGTCCCAGGTGGACGGGGCGGGCGCGTTGGCCGGGAGGCGGACCTTCATGCGCTTGTTGACGTCGAAGGAGCCGTAGCCGTCGCCCGGGTAGAGCCAGAAGCCGCCGTCCGGGGTACGGGCGAACAGGTCCGTGGTGCCGTCGCCGGGGTAGGCGTCCGCGTAGTGCGCGATCAGGGCGGACTTGCCGGTGGCCGGGTCGTACCAGTGGCCGGCCGGGTCGAGCGCCGGCTTGCCGTCCGCGCCCATGACGTACGAGGCGGACAGCTTCTGGTACAGCTCGCCGTTGGTCTGGCCCGGGTACGTCTTCAGGTTGCCGTTCTCGTCGACGACCAGCAGGTCGGCGATGCCGTCGCCGCCCACGTCACCAGGGGTGTCGGCGGTGTTCTTCGGCGGCACGTAGAAGGTGTAGTCGGTCCGCGCGCTGGGGTTGCCGAGGTTGTCGTACGCGTACACCTGGAGGGTGTTCGGGCCGGAGTTCGGCGGCCGCAGGTCGGGCACGGTGGCGACGCCGCCGGTGGCGTTCACCGTGACGGGGGCGACGCCGCCCCAGGACCAGGTGAACTTGACCGCCTCGGGGGACTCGAAGGTGGCCGCGCCGGTCGTGCCGAAGGGCTGGGTCGCCCAGACCGTGCCGTCGGCGTTGACCGGCAGCCACACGTCACTGGTGACGACGGGCTGCGACGGGCCGCTCGGGTCGACCGTGATGCGGCAGGGCTCGGTGCCCGCCGGGTAGGTGGTGGACGTCGCGCCCGCCGAGTCCTGGGCCATGGCGTCCCAGGAGAAGGTGGTGTTGGTCGTGATGTCCTTGAGCAGCGGGTCGGTGACCGGGATGGTCAGCGACTTGGTGTCGCCGCCCGCGGCGAAGGTGACGTAGGTGCCGGCCGGGATCGTGCCGCCGGTCTTCCAGAAGCGGAAGCGGACCTTGCTCAGGTTGTTGTCGGGGTCCTTGGCGGTCACCGTCAGGGTGATGTTGGTCTTGCCGACCGTCACGCCCGCGCCGGGGCCGGGCGTGCAGGCGCCGCCGGGCTTCGAGGAGCCGTTGTAGGGCTCCTTCGGGTTGCGGTTGTAGACGGCCTCGACGACCGCGGTCGTCGCCTTGAACTTGCGCCAGGTCTGGACGTCGGACTCGCTGGTGGCCCGCATGCCCAGGGTGAGGGACGCGTAGCCGTGGTCCGTCACGTACTGGGCGGCGGACTTGACGTTGAAGGCCTCGTAGTCGTCCGGGCAGGAGGTCGACCAGCCGTGCGCGAAGGACTTGCGCTGGATCTCGTCCGACCAGCTCGGCTGGGCGTTCCACGTGGTGCTCGACGAGATGGAGCCGGTGCGCCACAGCTGGAACTCACGGGTGGTGCAGGACCAGGACCAGTTGTTGAGGACCTTGAAGGTGGCGGAGGTGATGTCCGCGCCCTTGATGCTGCTGTCCCAGTCCATCCGCCAGAACGAGCGGGCGGTGCCGCCGGTCTCGCTCTCGTGGCCGACGCGGGCGTCGGAGGTGCCGGAGGAGAAGTTGGTGCCGTCCCAGAAGCTGGTGCTCGGGTACGGCTTGTAGGCCACCGTCCAGGCCTGCCAGCCCGGGTTCAGCGGCGGGTCGACGAACAGCGGGTAGGCGACGTCCTTGCGGTCGGCCAGGCCGGTCGCGGCGAAGCCGAGCTTCAGGTGGGCGGTGCCGGTGCCCTCGCCGTCCAGGCCGATCGGCAGCTGAGCGGACTTCGCGCCCGGCTCGACGCCGGTGAGGCCGGAGAGCTTGAGGACATCGGCGGGGGTGCCGGTCGCCGTGCGGTGCTCGGTGCCGCCGGGCAGCTCGGGGTCACGGCCGCTGGAGTCCCACGCGAACGGCGTGGGCAGCGAGCCGATCTCCTTGCCGGCCTTGTCGAGCACCTGGACCCGCTTGGCCTTGTCGTCGGCGCGGAACACGGCGTCGTCGGCACGCAGTCCGTACGAGACGGTGGCCAGGGCCTCGCTGTGCGCGGCCTCGGGCGTCTTGACGATCAGGACCTGCGCCATGCCGCCCTCCTCGCGGGCGACGAGCAGCAGGTCGACGCCCGGCAGCACCTCCGAGTAGAGGGCGCGGGGGCCGTCGAGCACCGGCTCGGGCAGCGGGCCCGGCCAGGTGTACGCGACGGTGTGACCGGCGAGCTCCACCTCGGCGAGCAGCGTCTCGCCCGGAGTCTCGGCACGGGTGAAGGAGCGGTCGGCGCGCGGATGCGGAGCGTTGCCGCTCGCGAAGCGGACCGGGACGGCCGCGTTCACCGGAGCGATGCCAAGGCCCTTGGGAGCCTTGGGCGTTCGCTTCAGGGTGTTGTCGACCGGGGCCCAGTGGCCGGCGGCGTTCTTCGCCCGGACCGGGGCCGCGTTGATCCGGACCTTGAACTGCCCGTCGGGCAGCGCCCAGGTGAGCTTGGTGGCGGTGGTGGCGGTGTCGACGAGGACCTGCTTGTGGGTGCGCAGGGCCTCGGTGACGGCGGCGGCCTCGTCGCGCGGGCCGGTCGAGGCGGGCGTGGCGTCGGTGGCGCCGCCGGCGGTGGTGGGGGTCGTGCCGCCGGGGTGCCACCAGGGCAGCAGGGCGGCGGTCAGTGCGGCCAGCACGAGGCCGAGGGTCAGAGACAGCCGCGTGCGCGTGCGCACGAATGGGCTGAGATATCGGGGCGGCGCGGTCACGGCGGTCTACTCCCGTGGGAACCAAGCGGATTGAGGACAGCACAGACAGCCCCGATCGGCAGGCCGCGGGGCAGAAGGCGCGCACACGATCACACATGCGAAGATCCACGTCTACGCGTGACGAAGTTGTGAATCCGTTATGCAAAAGCGGAACCGATGCAAAGTTGCATCAAGCAAGTCCGTTTAAAGGGTATTTCTGGGGTTGTAATGATTGCGTTCGACCCTTTCGCGGCCAAGGATCTGAAAGGCCGTTAGCGGAGTGATCTGATCCGTTTCGCCACGTGACGCAGATCACCTTGAGCGGGTTTCCGGCCATCGGGCCGATCTTGAACTCTGTGCCGGACATGACAGAGAGTGCGCACGCACGCGCCTGAGCCAGACGTGTGCCTTTTGGTGTTTCCGCACCGTGGGTGTTTCCGCACCTCGTCCGTTGAATGATCCGCCAGGGTGGGAGTCGACGCGTATGCGTGCTTCAGGTCCGCTGTCATGGCTGGGGCGAGGACGCCCAGCCATGACAGAGTCACAACGAAGGCGCCGGCGGCGAAGCCGCACGGCCATAGTCCTTCTGCTGTCCTCGACACTGACCGTGACGAGCCTGGGCGGTGAGGCGCTCGCCGCGCCCGGCCCCGGCATGAACCGCACGGAAGACGTCGCGAAGGTCGACCTGCCGCCCATCCCGCCGAGCAGCGAGGCCGACGGCGACGCCGGAGCCTCGACGACCCTCGACCTGGCCCCGCAGACGCCGATCGACCCGTACAGCCCGACGGCCGTCGCGCCGTGGAACTCCACGGATCAGGCCGGACTCCCGGTCACCATCCAGTCGACCGACACCCCCGGCACCACCAAGCCGGTCGGCACCACCCCGGTCGCCATCGGCGTGCCCGCGGGCGGCGACCCGAACGCCCTCGCCGGCAACTGGACCGTGGGCGTCGCTCCACAGACCACCTCGGTGGACGCGGGCGCCTCCGGCGTGGTCATGAAGGTCACCCCGCCGGCCGGCGTCGACCCGAACGCCGAAGTGGCGATCAGCGTCGACACCACCGGCTTCGCCGACCTCTACGGGCCGCAGGCCGCCGACCGCTTCGGCCTGATGCTGCTGCCCGACTGCGTGTACACCTCGCCGACCACCGGCGACTGCGCGGACGGCGGCGGCACCACCCCGATGTCCCTCGCCGACGGCGACAAGGACGTCAAGAACGGCAAGCAGCACTTCCAGCGGCTGCGCAGCTCGGTGAAGACGGTGGCCGCCAAGGACGCGCCCACCAAGGCCCCCGCGCCGAAGGGCGCCACGGTCCACAAGATCGTCACCGGCACCGTCCCGGTCTCCGCCCTCCTCGACGCGGGCTTCGCCTCGTCGACCGCGGACAAGACGGCGACCAAGGCGTCCTACCAGGACGGCGTCCAGCCCGCGGTGGCCGCGAACGGCGGCGCCGCCCTCGGCATGCTCGACACCGGCAGCTCCGTCTCCGGTGACTTCACGGCCTCGCCGCTGCTGTCCTCCGGCTCCTGGTCGGCGGGCTCCTCGTCCGGCGCCTTCACGTACAACTACGACATCCAGGTCCCGGAGACCGCCGGCGGCCTGATGCCGAAGGTGTCCCTCGGCTACTCCTCGCAGACCGTGGACGGCCGGACCTCCTCGTCGAACAACCAGGCCTCCTGGATCGGTGACGGCTGGGACTACAACGCGGGCTCCATCACCCGTACGTACGCCAACTGCCGCCAGGACTCCAAGAAGGCCGGGTCCAACAACTCCACGCACCGCACCGCGGACCTGTGCTGGGGCTCCAACAACGCCACCCTCTCGCTCGGCGGCATGACCACCGAACTGGTCTGGGACGACACCCAGAACAAGTGGTTCACCGCCAACGGCGACGGCTCCAAGATCGAGCAGGTCAAGGGCGAGCCCACCGGCAACGGCGCCAAGGACGGCGAGTACTGGCGGGTCACCACCAAGGACGGCACGAAGTACTACTTCGGCCTGAACAAGCTGCCCGGCTGGTCCGACCACGGCACCGACCCGGACGACCCGACCACCGACTCGGTGCTCACCGTCCGCGTCTACGGCAACCACAGCGGTGAGCCCTGCTACGCGGGTCCGACGACCACCGACTGGACCAACTCCTACTGCACGCAGGGCTGGCGCTGGGGCCTCGACTACGTCGAGGACGTCCACGGCAACGCCATGTCGCTGTGGTGGAAGAAGGCCCAGAACTACTACGCGCCGAACTTCAACTTCAAGGCCCCGATCGTCTACGACCGGGACGGCTGGCTCGACCACATCTACTACGGCCAGCGCAACAACAACATCTTCACGGCGACCGCCCCGGCCCGCGTCGGCTTCACCGTCGCCGAGCGCTGCTACACCGTCGGCACGGTCACCTGCACCGACACCAACTTCGAGTCCAAGGACCCGGGCAACTACCGGCCCTGGTTCGACACCCCGGTCGACCTGAACTGCGTCGCGAACAAGAAGTGCTGGAACGCGGGCCCGTCCTTCTGGACCCGTAAGCGCCTCGACAAGATCACGACCTCGGCCCAGCGGCGCACGGACACCTCCGCCCGCCAGGTCGTCGACGAGTACCAGCTCAAGCAGAGCTTCGCGCAGCTGCGGACCGGCCCCAACACGGCCCTCTGGCTGGAGTCGGTCCAGCGCACCGGCTACGCCCGCAACGGCTCCACCGACGCCAGCGTCACCATGAACCCGATCCGGTTCGAGCCCAACGTCGAGGACATGCCGAACCGCGTCAAGGCGGTCCACCCCAACCGGCCCGGCTTCTCCCGGCTGCGCATCGCGCACGTCGTCAACGAGTACGGCGGCGAGACCTTCGTCACCTACAAGCAGCCCAAGTCGGACGACCCGACCGGCCAGACCAACGACTGCGCCACCGGCAACCTGCCCGACAAGTCGGACACGGCGGCGCTGAAGGCCAACAACCGGCTCTGCTACCCGGTGTTCTGGAACCCCGACCCCGAGGTCGAGGACATCGACTGGTTCCACAAGTACGTCGTCGACTCCATCGAGGAGTCGCCGAACGTCGACGGCGCCCAGCCGATGCAGACGCAGTACGTGTACAAGAACCCGGCGTGGAAGCTCGCCGAGGCGGAGTTCACCAAGAAGTCCACGCGCACCTACTCGCAGTTCGCGGGCTTCGAGCAGACCACCGTCCTCACCGGCCAGGCGCCCAGCGCCGAGCACCCGGAGCTGAAGCAGTCCAAGGCGGTCACCCGCTTCTTCCGCGGCCTCGGCAGCACGGTGTCCGTCAAGGACATCACCGGCGCCCCCATCGCCAACGACGAGGAGCCGTTCGCCGGCCGGATCGCCGAGGAGCTCACGTACGCGGACTCCTCCAAGGCCGACAGCGACTGGCTCTCCCGCTCGATCACCGTCCCCGAGGCCACCGAGCTCGCCAGGCGCAACCGCGACGACGGCCTGAGCCCGCTGCGGGCGTGGCGGGTCACGGAGCCGACGGAGATCGCGTACAGCAAGTCGTCGGGCACCAACACCGACGACACGCGGACCGTGCGCCAGGTGCGGACCACCACCACCTACGACCCCACCTACGGGTACCCGACCCAGGTCGAGTCGGAGGGCGACACCGGCAAGAGCGGTGACGAGTCCTGCACCAAGTCCACCTACCTGAACCAGACCGCCAAGAACCTCATCGGTCTGTCCAAGGAGGTCCTGGTCTCGCCGACGCTGTGCGCCAACGCCAACTGGTCCGACCTGACGACGCTCAGCGGCGGCAGCCGCACCGCGTACGACGGCACGGCCTACGGCACCGCGCTCGGCTCCGACACCCGGGGCCTGGCCACCGAGTCGTGGATGCTCAACGGCACCGGCACCGGCTTCCAGAGCACCGGCACCAAGGAGTTCGACGCCGTCGGCCGCGTGGTCAAGCAGACCCCGCCCGAGCAGCTGGGCCAGCCCACGCCGAAGTCGGACACGATCAGCTACGACTCCATCGGCCCGGCCACCGGCCAGGTCTTCAAGGTCACCCTGACCAATGTGCTCGGCCACTCCCAGATCCAGGAGCTGGAGCCGGGCCGCTCGACCACGGTGAAGACGACCGACGCCAACAACCTGGTCAGCGAGGCCCTGTACGACCCGCTGGGCCGGCTGGCCGAGGCCTGGTCCCCGGGCCGTACCCCTGGCAGCGGCGTGCCGGACTTCCGCGCGGTCTACACGGTCCCCGCCGAGGAGACCGACCCGACCGACTCCAACATCAAGATCCGCAAGCCTCCTTACGTCACCACCTACTCGCGTGGCTACGAGGACCGGATCGAGCAGTCCGTCACCCTCTACGACGGCCTCGGCCGTGAGCGGCAGACACAGGAGCAGGCCGACAACGACGCCGGCTGGATGATCACCGACACCCTCTACGACGGGACCGGTGAGGTCTACCAGACCAACAACGCCTACCTCACCCAGGACGCCACGCCGGGCCAGCTCTTCACCCCGGTCTCCGACCTCCAGATCCCCAACATCACGCGCTACTCCTACGACGGCCTCGGCCGCGTGACGCAGGAGACGCCGTGGATGAAGTGGGTCGACCCCGCCGACGGCAAGGACTACTCCAAGGCGTTCGAGGACCGGGCCGTCCGCTACGAGTACGGCGAGGACTGGTCGAAGGTCATCCAGCCGGAGGGCGGCTCGTCCTACCGCGTCTGGACCGACGCGACCGGCCGCACCATCCGCACGGACACCTTCAACCCGGCTGCTCCCGAGTACACCTCGCCGACGGGCGTCAAGGAGCACTACACGTCGACGCGCTACCAGTACGACGCGCACGGCCAGGTCAAGCAGGCGACCGCGTCGGCGGACCAGGCGCATCCGTGGACGTGGACGTACAACCACAACGGCCAGGTGGAGACGGCGACCGACCCCGACTCGGGCACGGTCCGCACCACGTACGACGCCCTCGGCCGGATCGAGACAGTCACGAACGACCGTGGCGTCAAGGTCTGGAGCGGCTACGACGAGCTGTCGCGGCCCACGCAGCAGCGCGAGAACGACGCCAACGGCAAGCTGCTCTCCGAATTCACGTACGACACCGCCCCCGGTGGCAAGGGCATGCCCGCCACCGCCACCCGCTACACGGACGGCCTGGCGTACACCCAGACGGTCGCCGGCTACACGAAGAACTACCAGCCGACCGCGACCACGCTGTCCCTCCCGCAGTCCATCGCCACCACCTGGGGTCTGAACAAGGACTACACGTACACCTACACGTACAACGACCAGGGCATGCTGGACGACACCACCGTTCCGGCGGTGGGCAAGTTCGATGCCGAGAAGCTGGTCGTCCGCTACAACAAGGACGGCAAGCCGCTCTCGGTCTCCGGCAAGGACTGGTACGGCTCCGAGACCACCTATGACCCGTACGGCCAGGTGCTCCGCTCCACGCTCGGCGCCCAGCCGTACCGCGTGTGGACGCAGAACACCTTCGACGAGTCGAGCGGTGCGCTCGCGGAGCAGTCGGTCTACCGCGAGAAGGGTGCCACCGACCCCGCCACCGACAAGAGCGTCGTCGGCGGCAACCTCGTCTCCAACCGGGCGTACACCTACGACCCGGCCGGCAACGTCACCTCGATCCAGGAGAAGTCCACCGGGATCGCGGAGCGCCAGTGCTTCGTCTACGACCCGTTGGGCCAGCTGAAGTCCGCCTGGACCTCCAAGGACCAGACGACCTGTGTCAACCCGCGGAACCCGGACGGCACGTTCAACAGGGACGCGACCGGCTCGCTCCGGGTCGCCGCGGGCACGGACAACTCCGGCTACTGGCAGGAGTACGAGTACGACCTGCTCGGCAACCGCACGAAGCTGACGGACAACAACCTCAGTGGTGACACCACCAAGAACGCCGTCACCACGTACGAGTACGGAAAGGGCACCAGCAAGGACCAGCCGCACACGCTGACCAAGGTCACCAAGAAGTACAAGACCCCCGCGGGCGCCGACGTCACGGCCGAGGCCACGCGACTCTACGAGCTCACCGGCGAGACCAAGTCGGTCACGTCGACCGAGAACGGTGACAAGCAGGACCTGACCTGGACCTACGACGGCCAGGTCGACCGGATCACCGGTGCGGGCACCGGCGGCAAGACCCCGTACGTGGGTCCGGCCCAGAAGTGCCTCGACCTCAAGTCCGGCCTCGCCGCCGCCGCGCAGCCGATCCAGCTGTACGCCTGCAACGCGTCGTCGCCGCAGAACTTCAAGTTCACGCCCACCCCGGCCACGGCCACGACTCCGCAGCCCGACCCCAACCGGGGCACGCTGTCCGTCTCCGGCGACTGGTGCCTCCAGCCGACCGCGAACACGGTCGGCTCCGCGGTGCAGATCCAGAAGTGCGACGGTTCATCCGCGCAGGAGCTGCTCCGCAACGCCGCCGGCCAGCTGACCCACCGGGACTCCAACCTGTGCCTCGCGGCGCAGGGCGGGGCCACGGCGAACGGCACCGCGATCGTGCTCGCGACCTGTAACGCCGCCGATGCCGCGCAGCTGTGGTCGCCGCAGAACGACACCCGTCACATCTACGGCCCCGACGGCAGCCGTCTGCTGACCATCAAGGGCAAGCAGGCGACCCTGTACCTGGGCGAGGCCGAGGTCACCGTCCAGCAGGGCGGCGTCCTGGTCAACACCCAGCGCACCTACGCCGTCCCCGGCGGCGCTGTCATGCGCTACGCCTACGGCACCGGCTCCGAGACCCTGGTCGCCCAGACGGGCGATCAGCAGGGCAGTGCGTACACGGAGGTCGCCCTCTACGGCGGCATGTCGGTGCGCGTCCGCAAGCAGGACCCGTTCGGCAACGAGCGCGGCACCCTCGCCGGGAACCTGCAGAACCACAGGGGCTTCCTCGGCAAGGTCCGGGACGACGCCTCCGGCTACCAGCCGCTGGGCGCCCGGCTCTACGACCCGGTCGTCGGACGCTTCCTGTCCGCCGACCCGAAGCTCGACCT
Organism: Streptomyces sp. NPDC004788; assembly: GCF_053601115.1. Taxonomy (NCBI): domain Bacteria; kingdom Bacillati; phylum Actinomycetota; class Actinomycetes; order Kitasatosporales; family Streptomycetaceae; genus Streptomyces; species Streptomyces sp. NPDC004788. The sequence continues at coordinate 84,542 of NZ_JBSGBF010000019.1, read as the reverse complement.
CAACGACCCGATGCAGTCCAACGGGTACGCGTACGCGAACAACAACCCGGAGACCTTCTCCGACCCCTCGGGCCTCTCCATCGTCCTCACCGCATCCGAGCGGGCCGCGGCCCTCGCGGGCGCGGGCCTGTCGGCGGCCGAGGTCGCGCAGGCACAGTCGATGCAGGGCAAGTCCCTGACCTCGGTGATCCTCGCCGTGGCCTGGGAGACGCTGAAGGACTTCATCGGCATCAACGACGCCATCGCCTGCTTCGGCGGTGACATGTGGTCCTGCGCCAGCGTCATCATCGACGCGATCCCGTGGGGCAAGCTCGGCAAGATCCCGGCCGTCATGAAGGCCGTCGACCGCACCATCGAGGCCATCAAGGCCTTCAAGGTGGCCAAGCGCGCCGCGGAAATCGTCCTCAAGGCGGCCAAGGCGGCCGAGACAGCGGCGCTACGGGCCAAGAAGCTGGCCATCGAGAAGGCCAAACTGGAGGCCATCCAGAGAGCGAAGAAGAAGGCCGCAGAGCTGGCCAAGAGAATCGCCGACCGCGCCGCCGAACGCGCCAAGAAGACCGGTAACCCGGTCCAGAAGGCGGCCCAGGCCAAGGCCGCACCCAAGTCCTCCGCCCACGCCGGCAGCGGTGGCGGCGGTCACGGTGGCGGCGGGAAGACAGAGGGCAAGGCCGGCAGCACCGAGCGCAGCCATGGCGGTTCGAGCGGCGGCCACGGCTCCGGCAAGGCAGAAGGCGGTGGCGGTTCCTGCACGACCCGGGACAACAGCTTCGTGCCGGGCACGAAGGTGCTGATGGCCGACGGCTCCGCCAAGCCGATCGAGAAGGTCAAGGACGGCGACAAGATCGTCGCCACCGACCCGAAGACCGGAGAGACCCGGACAGAGACGGTCACCGCCGAGATCAAGGGTCAAGGCGTCAAGCACCTGACCACGGTCACGATCGACCTCGACGGCAAGTCCGGCTCGAAGACGGCCCAGGTCAGCGCGACCGACGGCCACCCCTTCTGGGTCCCCGAGCTCCGTCAGTGGATCAAGGCCACCGATCTGAAGGCCGGCGAGTGGCTGCGCACCAGCGCGGGCACCCGGGTCCAGATCACGGCGATCCGGCACTGGACCGCCCAGGCTGCCACCGTCCACAACCTGACGGTTTCCGACCTCCACACCTACTACGTGCTGGTGGGGGGTGCAGCGGTCCTTGTCCACAACTGTGGTGGTGGCGGTGAGATCGATTACGGATCGATCGACTCCGATGGCCGTCGTTCCGGGATCGTCGCCATCGTCACGCCCGAGATGGTCGGCACGGGCACCAAGGCGACGCAGAGGATGGCGAAGGACCTTCCCGGCTTCGTCAGCGGAGCCAACGGGGACGCTCGTGGACATCTCCTGCCGGCGGCGCTCGGTGGCGCCGGTAATGTGCCGTCAAACTTCGTGAGGACGACGGCGGCAATCGACAACGGCGTCATGAATGAGTTCGAAAAGAAGATCGCCGAATATGTTTCCGGTGGTGGTGGGCGAACGATCATGTACGCCAGTACGCCGCTGTACCATCCGGGAGACAACGTCGCCTATGCGGTCCATATCGAGGCATTCGATGATACGGGTTGGTCGATGGTGAAGACCTTCTTCCAGTAGGGCATCATCGGCCGGCGTCCATCCGTGACGGGCGCCACTGATCGGGCAGGGCTTCGTCGGAAGCCCTGCCCGATCGCCGTTAACGGCGCCAGGTGTATGAGCCTGGCGTCGTCTCCTCCACCTCGCTCGGCCAAGCGGTCATCACGTCTTTCAGCAGGTCGCGCTGTTCGTCGATCCAGTCGCTGTCCAGAGCGAGGGGAACGGAGACCCGCACCCCGCTTCCGGATCCGTCCTCCACGAAGACCGTGATGTCCCCTTCTTGGTCATCAGAGATCTCGATCCCGAGTGTCGGCCCATTCCCCTGGTCCAGCCATTCCGCGTCGCGACCCTGTTCCAGGGAGTTGAGGCAATCGGCCCATTCTGCCAGGAAGCGGTGCGGGACGTAGATGTCGAGTTTCCCGGTGGCAAAGCTGGTCTCGATCAGAATCTCGGCGTCCAGCAGGTCGTGAAGAGGGAGAACCCCGGGTGTGTGCCGACCAAGGACATGAACGCGGCATGTGTTGAAGCCGTCCGAAAGTTTGATCAGATCCATGAGGCGTCATGCTGCCAGCACCAGGTGCCGTTGTCAGTCTGATCTGACGCTGGTGATGGCTGGTCCCGAGGGGTGGGGCGTAAGCCCCCGCGCGGGTGCCGGCGGCTGAGCCGTTGGCGGTACGGGCCCTGCCGTAGAGTGACATGCGGATCCGTCACGATCAGGTTCTGGCCCCATACTCGCTCCATGCCGGCAAGGAGGAGACACCTTGGCCAGCCCGGCCCCCCGCCCCATTCCAGTCCGTCGTGGACATCTGCGCGAAGCCGCCGAGAAGATCGAGCAGGCCACCGGTATGCGTGTGGAGATCATCGGAGGAAAGCTCGTGATGTCCCCGAGCCCGAGTGGCAAGCACGCCGGGATCGTCATCGACCTGCGCGACACCATCCGTCCCGGCCTCGCCGCCGTACACGAGGCGTACGAGAACGTGTCCGTCCCCATGCCGGGAGATCCGGACGACTACTCGATCCCGGACCTGACCATCGGGCCACGCGCGTTCAAGGACGAGGACGGCTGGCTGCTGGAGGCGGACGCGGTCGAGCTGGCGGTGGAGGTGATCTCGCCGAACGAGCGGCTGAAGGGGATCAACGAGAAGACCGCCTGGTACGCGGCGGCACGTGTCGCACGGCTCCTGCAGATCGATCCGCGCACGGGCACGTGGTCTCTGTTCACTCGCCCCGGAGAAGGCGAGTACAAGGCGGTCGTCCACGGGAAGTACGGCGAGGACGTTCCGCTCCCCGAGGAACTCGGAGGCGAACTCACCACGACGGGCTTCCCGCTCTACGGAGCGCAGCCGGGCCGTTGACGGGACAGGTGGAGCTACCTCCCCCGCGCCGCCGCCTCCAGCCGCAGCCCCTCCTCCATCACCGCCCGCGCGATCGGCGCCGCGCTGCCGCCGCCGCTGATGTCCGTGCGGTTCGCCTCCGCGTCCTCGACCACGACCGCGACCGCCACCGCCGGCTGCGCCGAGTCCGCCGCCTGGGCCCAGGCGATGAACCAGGCGTACGGGGTGCCCGCGTTGCCCAGGCCGTGCTGGGCCGTGCCCGTCTTGCCGCCGACCAGGGCGCCCGGGATGGCCGCGTTGGTGCCGGTGCCGTCCTCGACCGCGCGGACCATCAGCTCGCGCAGCCGGGTCGCGGTGGCCGGGGACATCGCCTGGCGGTAGGTGCGGCGGCCGGTGGTCGCCACCGTCGTGCCGCCGGAGGTCGTGGTGCGCTCGACCAGGTGGGGCTGGGCGATCTCGCCGTTGTTGGCGACGGCGGAGGCGACCAGGGCCATCTGGAGCGGGGTGGCCGCCGTGTCGAACTGGCCGATGGACGACAGCGCCAGCTGGTCGTCGCCCATGTCCGTGTCGAAGTTGGACTTCGCCACCCAGGACGGGATGCGCAGGCCGGTGTCGTCGAAGCCGAAGCCGCGCACCGCCTCCACCATCCCGGCGAGCCCGACCTTCACCCCGAGCCCCGCCATCACCGTGTTGCAGGACCACTGGATCGCGTACGCGAGGGACGCGTTCTCGCAGCCGGTGGCCTCGTTGGGCAGCACCTGGCGGGTGCCCGGCAGCACGAACGGGTCGGGCGTCCCGGTCGGCGCGTCGACGTCGGTGACCACGCCCGCGTCCAGGGCCGCCGCCGCGGTCACGATCTTGAAGGTGGAGCCCGGCGGATAGGTCTGCCGGATCGCCCGGGCCAGCATCGGCTGGTTCGGCGAGGCGTTGAGCCGCCGCCACGCGGCGGTGACCGCGCTGCCCGTACCGGAGAGCACGCCCGGGTCGTACGAGGGCGAGGAGACCAGGGCCAGGATCCGGCCGCTCGCCGGCTCGACCGCCACCACCGCGCCCCGCCTGCCGTCCAGGCCGCGGAAGGCGGCCTGCTGCATGCCGGCCCGGATCGTGGTGACGACGTCCCCGCCGGGCTGTCGGTCCCGGCTCAGGTCGTTCCACAGCGGGAACGGCGCGAGCAGCGGATCGGTGCCCGAGAGCAGGCCGTCCTCGGCGCTCTCCAGGAGTGTGGTGCCGTACGTCTGGGAGGCGTAGCCGGTCACCGGCGCGTACAACGGCCCCTGGGTGTAGGTGCGTTCGTAGCGCAGCTGCTGGCCGCTGTCCCGGGAGCCGGTGACCGGGCGGCCGTCCACGACGATCTCGCCGCGCGGCTGGCCCCAGCGGGTGATGGCGATCCGCCGGTTCGCCGGGTTGTCGTCGTACGAGTCGGCCTCGACGACCATCACCCGGGCCGCGTTCACGAGCAGCGCCACGAGCAGCGCGAGACAGAGCGCGGCGGCCCGTCGGATGTACCGGATCACCTGGTCTCCTTCACTGCGCGTCCTCCGTGATCGGGGCGATGACCCCGGTGTCGGCCATGTCGGGGCGCGGGGCGCGCGCCGAGTCGGAGACCCGGACGAGCAGCGCGATGATGACCCAGTTGGTGACGACCGAGGAGCCGCCCTGGGCGAGGAACGGCATCGCCATGCCGGTGAGCGGGATCAGGCCCATCACCCCGCCGGCGATGACGAAGACCTGGAGCGCGAGGATCGAGGCGAGCCCGATCGCGAGCAGCCGGCCGAAGGGGTCGCGCAGCGCCAGCCCGGCGCGGTAGCCGCGGGCGACGAGCAGCGCGTACAGCAGGAAGACGGCGGTCAGGCCCACCAGGCCCAGCTCCTCGCCGACGGTGGCGAGGATGAAGTCGGACTTGGCGGCGAAGCCGATGAGCACCGAGTGGCCGAGGCCCAGGCCCGCGCCGAGCATCCCGCCGGCGGCGAAGGCGAAGAGCGACTGCGCGAGCTGCCCGGGCCCCTCGCCCGCCCGGATCGAGGCGAACGGGTCCAGCCAGTCCTGCACCCGGCTGTGCACGTGCGGTTCGAGCGAGCCCACCAGGAACGCCCCGGCGGCGGCGAGCAGCAGCCCGACCGCGATCCAGCCGGTGCGCCCGGTCGCCACGTACAGCATGATCACGAAGAGACCGAAGAACAGCAGCGAGGTGCCGAGGTCCCGCTCCAGGACGAGCACGCAGACGCTCAGACCCCAGATCGCCACGATCGGGCCGAGCACCCGGCCGGTGGGGAACTGGAGCTTCCACACCGTGCGGCCGGTGTAGGCGAGCGCGTGCCGGCTGGCGGCGAGATAGGCGGCGAAGAAGACCGCGAGCAGGATCTTCGCGAACTCGCCGGGCTGGAAGGAGAGTCCGCCGATCCGGATCCAGATCTTGGCCCCGTTCACCGCCGGGAAGAAGATCGGCAGGATCATCAGGGCGAGCGCGCCGGCGACGGAGAGGTAGGCGTACCGCTGGAGCAGCCGGTGGTCCCGGACCAGCACGACCACCGCGATGAACAGGCCCACGCCGAGCGTCGACCACACGAGCTGGGTCGGCGCGGCGATGTCGCCGGGCGTCTCCAGGTCGAGCCGGTAGATCAGGGCCAGGCCGAGTCCGTTGAGCAGCACGGCGATCGGCAGCAGGAGCGGATCGGCGTACGGGGCGCGCCAGCGCACCGCGAGGTGCGCGACGAGCGCGAGGGCGCCGAGCCCGGCGCCGTACCGCGCGGCGTCCGGCGGCACGGCGCCGTTGCGGGCCAGACCGACCTCGGCGTAGCCCAGCACGGCGAGCAGCACCGCGCCGACCAGCAGGGACAGCTCCACACCGCGCCGCTTGGGGATCCGCACCCCGGGCGGGGGTGCGTCCCCGGCGGCTCGGGCGTCCCTGGAGTCGGTCGGCGGCGGTGCGGTCATGGTCCGCAACGTAGCAAGCAGTAAGCCTTATGTCCCTTTTGTGTGACGGTGAGCCGTCGGGCGTCGGGGTCAGCCGTCGGGCGTCGAGGTGAGCCGTCGGGCGTCGGGGTCAGCCGTCGGCGTCGTCGTCGGCGGCGTCAGCCCTCGGGGTCGCCGTGCTCGCCCGGGTCGGCGAGCGGAAGCGTCAGGCGCGCCACCGCCCCGCCGCCCTCCGTCCGGCGCGCGTTGCCGAAGTCCAGCCGGGCGCCGATCACCTCCGCCTGGCCCGCCGCGATGGTCAGCCCGAGACCGTGGCCGCCCTTGCCTCCGCTCTCGGTGCGGAACCGCTGCGGACCCGACACCAGGAGGTACGCCGGATAACCGGCCCCGTGGTCCCGGACCGTGACCACCGGCCCGTCCACGGTCAGCACCACCGGAGGCGCCCCGTGCCGGTGCGCGTTGGCCACCAGATTGCCGAGCACCCGCTCCAGGCGCCGCCGGTCCGTCTCCACCCGCGCGTCCCGCACCACCCGCACCTCGGTGTCGGTGCCCGAACCGCGCACCACCCGCTCGGCGAGCGGCCCGAGGTCGTGCACCGCCAGGTCCACCCGCTCGGTGCCGGCGTCGAGCCGCGAGATCTCCAGGAGGTCCTCGGTGAGCGAGCGCATCGCCCGCACCCGGTCCCGCACCAACTCCGACGGGCGCCCCTCGGGCAGCAGTTCGGCCGCGGCGGACAGCCCGGTCAGCGGAGTGCGCAGCTCGTGCGCCACGTCGGCGGTGAACCGCTGCTCGGTCTGCAGCTTGCGCTGGAGCGAGGACGCCATGGTGTCGAGCGCCCCCGCCACCGTCGCCACCTCGTCCTGCGGGCGCGAAGGGTCCTTCGTACGGGGGTCGTTGACGCGCGCGTCGAGGTCGCCCGCGCTGATCCGGCGGGCCACCTGCGCGGTGGCGTGCAGCCGCCGGGTGATCCGGGTGACCGCGAACGCGCCGACCAGCAGCGTCGCCCCGATCGCGAGCACCGACGAGCCCAGGATCGAACGGTCGAGCCCGTCGATGGTGGCGGCGCTCTGCGTGTAGTCGATGCGCACGGCGAGGGCGCGGCCGTCCGCCGGGCCCGCCGCCCACATCGTCGGCCGGCCCTCGAACTCGGCCACCATCGTGCCCCGGTCGCCCCGCACCGCCAGGTCCCGCAGCCGGTCCGGCATACCCGGCGGGTTCACCCCGGCGAAGCGCGGCAGCGGCTCGCCCGCCTCGTACAGCCTGCTGACCTCGCCGAGCCGGGCCAGCGCCTTGTCCCGCGAGTCCTTCACCGTCTGGCCGGCCACCGACACATGGACCAGGACGCCGAGCAGCGCGGCCAGCGCGCAGCACATCACCGTGATGAAGAGCGCCGCCTTCCAGGTGAGCGTCGCGGTCCAGGCGGGCAGCCGGGGCGCTCTCACGGGCTCACCTCGGGCGCGGGCGGCACCGGCGCGGGGGTGTGGGACGGGCTCGGGCTGACGAATTCCGGCGCCGGCACCAGCGAGACGCCCGGGCCCGGCGGCTTGGTCCGGACGATCTCGTCCCGGGCCGGCAGCATCGCCCGCTGCTGCTCGTCCCAGGACCAGGCGGTCCGGTACTCGTAACCCGGGATCCCGGCCGAACTCGCCCGCACGATCAGGTCACGGCCCGCCACGTCGACGCTGATCACCTGGTCGACGGTGGACATGATCCGGGTCAGGCCGTCGTTCTCGGCCAGATAGACGCGGACCCCGAGCTGCTGCTCCGGCATCCGGATCCCGACGATCAGCTCGTCGCGGCCGTTGCCGGTGAGGTCGCGGTAGTACGGCGTCAGGACCGGACAGTGCGCCCGGTCCGTGGTGCAGGCGAGCACCGCCTTCACGGTCTCCTCGTACAGCCCGTCCTGCCCCGAGCGGTCGTTCCGGTGCGCGCGCACCTCGGCCTGCACGACCGCGACCGGGTCGACCCGGCGGATGTCGTTGTCGGGGACCCGGACGCCGGGCACGCGCTCGGTGTCGGACTCGCCGTAGTCGAACGGCGGATTCGTCGCCGGCGGCAGACTCGGCCACAGCCGCACCGGCCCGATCGCGGCGGGGGAGGGGCCGGCGCTCTTGAGCCCGCCCTGGCGCCCGCAGCCGGTGAGCCCGGCGGAGGCGACGGCGAGCACGCCGAGGAGGACGGCGGGCAGCAGCAGGGCGCGGCGCTGTCTCACTCCCTGCTCCCTCCGGCTCGGGTGTCGGTCTTCCCCTAGACCTTATTCGTAGGGAAGTCCTTTTTGCCCATTAGCGGAGCGGGTGCTCAATCTGTGACAGAGCGGCGCGGCACAGGGTGATCAGCTTCTCGTCCTCGTGGACGTCGTGGGAGCCCGAGCCGTCGTCGCGGGCGTTGTGGCGACGTCTTCGGGACAGCTCCGCGCGGATCGCGGGCTCGGCGTCCGCGGCGAGCGGGCCCATCTCGGCCAGGCACTCGGCCACGGCCACGCGGGCGTGCCGGTTCTCCTCCCAGGCGTCCAGGAGTACCGGGAGCACCGTCCCCGCCTCGCCGGAGACACGCCAGAGCGCGGCCGCCGAGCGGACCCGGACCCACAGGTCGCGCGCGCCCAGGCCGGCCCGGAGCGCGGGGGCCGCCTCCGCCGCCGCGGGGCCGATGGCGCCGAGGGCCTGGGCGGCCGCGCACCACTCGGCGCAGGTCGTGCCGGGACGCAGCCAGCGCTCGAGCGCGGCGAGCGCCTCGCCCACGGAGCCGTCCAGGGACCAGACGGCCTGCGCGGCGACCGTCGAGACCGCCGCGGACCCGTCGCCGAGCAGCGCCCGCACGTCCGGCAGCGCCTCCCGCGCGACCGGCCCGAACGCGGCGAGCGTCCGCAGGCACGCCTCGCGCACCCGGTCCCGCCGGTTCGGCGGAGCCTCGCGCAGCACCCGCAGCACCTCCGGCAGCGCCTGCGCCCCGCGCACCGACCCGAGCGCGAAGAGCAGCGGCGCCGCCCGGTCGTACAGCAGTTCGTCCAGCTCGACCTCGGCGAGCCGGCGCCGGAGCACCGGGGCGAGCGGCTGCGCGGCCGGGCCCAGCGCGTCCACCGCGTACAGCAGCTCGCGCCGCACCTCGCGCTCCTCGTCGAGGGCGCGCGCGAGCAGCGGGATCGCGCGGGCATCACCCGAACGGGCGAGGGCGAGCAGCGCACCGCCGCGCCCCGCGCGGGCACCCGGCCCCGGCAGGCCCAGCGGGCCCACGGGCCCCGCCGTGAGCCGGGCCGCGAGCGCGTCGGCGGCGGGCGCGCCGAGCTCGAAGAGCCGCTCAAGGAAGGAGGTCGCGGCCTCGCGCAGGCGCGGCTCCGGATCGCCGAGCTGCTCCCCGACGAGCCGCACGACCTCCTCGTACCGCCCGCGCCAGGCTCGTATCAGACCGCCACACAGCCAGACCGCGTCCGACCGCTGCCCCCAGTCGGGGCTGCGCAGCTGCGCCAGGATCAGCGCGATGCGGTCGTCGACGCGGTCGTCGAGGGCGGTGTGCAGGGTGCGGAGCAGCTCCTCGGTCCAGGGGGTGGGGCGGCCCGCCGAGTGCTCTTCGAGCAGCTCGCGGACCTGGCCGATCAGCGTCGGGGCGGCGGCCCTCGGGGTCTCGACGGGGCGGTCCGGCGGGGCCGTGCGGACCTCGTCGAGCAGGGTGGTGACCCGCTCCACCACGTCGGCGGGGATCTCCGCCGGCGCGCAGCGGGCGAGCTGGGCGAGCGCGGCGAGCCGCAGGCCGGGTGCCTGGGCCACGTACGACAGCCAGCCGAGCCAGTCGACGGTCTCGGCGCGCAGCGACTCGTGCCGCAGCGCGATCCGTCCCACGGCCGCGACCAGCGCGAGCCGCACCTCGGTGTCCCGCTCGACGGTCAGCCGCTCGCGCAGCAGGTCGAGCACGTGCGCCGGGTCGGGGTGCAGGGACGCGAGCGCGCAGGGCGCCGCGAGCCGCACCTCGGGATCGGGGTCGTCGACCAGGCCGAGGAAGACGTCGGCGCCGGCCGCGATCGCCGCCGCGGCCATCGCGTAGTTCGCCGCCGGAATGAACTCCGCGTCGTCCGGGTCGAGTTCGTCCAGTTCGTCGTCGTCCGACAGCTCGATGCCGCCGATGCTGGTGAGCAACTCGACGATGCCGCCCCGGTCCTGGACCGCGGGGTCGGCGACGAGTTCGAGGAGGAAGGGGATGCAGGCGAGCGTCGAGTCGTACACGTCGCCCTGGTGGTGCACCGCCCCGTACATGCCGTCGAGGGCCTGCTCGCGCTCGGCGGGGTCGTCGGAGGCGAGGCCGCGCAGGAGCTCCGGCACGTCGTCCGCGGGGCCGTACGCATGACCCAGCGAGGCCCAGTCGACCTCCTCGATCCCCGTCAGCATGCCAAGGCCGCCTTCCCCGTGAGCGCTGTACCAGGACGCAAGTGTGCACCAACGCACCGACAACAAGGCCCCGCCTGCGGGAGCCTGCCCGGTAAGCCCCGCCCCGGCGTTCGCTTTGCGCCACGTCCGCGCGGTCGCGGGACCCCGGCCGGCCCCCGGCCCGGCGCTCCACCGCGCCCCTTACGCCCCCTCCGGCGGATCCGGACCGCCCTCCGCGCCCGTCCCACCGGCGCACTTGTGTGCCGGGGCGCATCCCGGGGCGCGCGCGGCGGGCGCACAGGGAGTTTGTCCTGAACGGAGCGGAGCGGAGGGGGAGTCGGGATTCGGCCGCGTGGACGCTTGTCGGCCTGGGGCGGCGCCGTCGGCGTGTCGTTCCGCCCGCGGAGGCCACGTGCCGGGCCGGCGGGGAGGGGGGCGTGGGGGCGGGTCGCTCAGTCCAGCGGCTCGTCCGCCGACCCGTCCGGCGCCGCGTCCGCCGGTCCGTCCGCCGCCGCGTCCGACGGCTCGTCCCGTACCCGGACGAAGCGCGCGACGTCCTGGCGGGTCCGGATCAGCAGCAGTTCCACGGGCAGCGGATCGGCGAGCGGGCGCACGGGCCCGTGCTCCGGGTCCGTCACCGGCGCGCCGAGCCGCCCCGCCGCCCACTCGGCGACCTCGCGGGCCTGCGGGCCGGTCAGCCGGGGCGTGGTGCGCAGGGTGCGCCCGTCGGGGAGGCGGACCAGGGCGGCGTGCGGGCGGTCCGGCGGGCCGAACACCCCGACGAGCAGGGCGTCCTGGGTGTCCGCGTGCCGGACCTTCCGCCACTGCCAGGTGTGACCGGACCGGTAGGCCGAGCTCCACGCCTTCGCCACGACCCCCTCCACACCCGCCTCCCGCAGCGCGCCGAACCACTCGCGGGCCGTCGCCTCGTCGTCGGTGGCGAGCACCCGCTGGAGCGGCGGCCCGGTGCCGGCGAGGGCCGCGCCCAGCAGCTCCCAGCGCTCGCGCAGCGGCCGGCCGCGCAGGTCGTGGCCGGGCAGGGCGAGCAGGTCGAAGGCGATGTACGAGACGGGGATGCCGGCCCGCTCGCGCTCCCGGTGCGAGCGCAGCAGGTCGGTGAAGCTCAGCCGGCCCTCGCGGTACGCGCAGAGCTCGCCGTCCAGGACGATGCCGGCCGGCAGCCGCTCGCCCAGGTACGCGGCGACGGCCGGGAACTCGGGGGCGAGGTCGCGCCGGTTGCGGGACTGGAGGAAGACCTGACCGCCGTCGAGCACGAAGGCGAGCGCGCGGAAGCCGTCGAGCTTGAGGGAGTACTGGAGGCCGCCGGGGACGGAACCCTGCGGCGGGATCGTGTCGGCGGGCCGGGGCCGCATGACCTCGACGGGCGGCCGCAGGACCACGCCGCCGTCGCCCCCGCCGCCGGCCGCGGCAGGGCCCCGTTCCCCGGTCATGGCAGGGCTCCGGCGGCGGACGGGTCGAAGAGCGGGGCGAGCAGGTCGCCGCCGTATGCCTCCAGGCGGGGCGCGATGTCGTCCATGAGCAGGACGAGCCGGTCCGGGTCACCGGCGCCGGCGGTCTCCTCGATCTCCTCCCAGGTCACGGGCGCGGAGACGGCCGGCAGCCGGCGGGCCCGCAGGGTGTAGGGGGTCGCGGTGGTCTTCGCGGCGGCGTTCTGGCTGTGGTCGACGAAGACCTTGCCGGGGCGCAGTGCCTTGGCCATCTTGTGCACGACGAGCCCGGGCAGCTCGGCCTCCGCCTCGACGGCGAGTCGCCGCGCGTATGCCGAGACCTGCTCGGACGGGGCCGGCTCCAGGGGCGCGAGGAGGTGCAGGCCCTTGGCGCCGGAGGTCTTCGCGTACGCCGTGATGCCGTCGGCCGCGAGCCGTTCCCGCAGGTGGAGGGCGACCCGGCAGCACTCGACGACGGTCGCGGGCGGGCCCGGGTCGAGGTCGAGGACCAGCCGGTCCGCGACGCCGAGTGAGCCGTCCCGCCACTGCGGGGTGTGGAACTCCACCACGAGGTTCGCCGCCCACATCAGCGACGGCAGGTCCTGGACCAGCACCTGCCGGGCGCCCGGCGCGTCGGACCGGGGCACGGGGGCGGTGTTCACCCAGTCGGGTGTGCCCGGCGGCGGGTTCTTGGTGAAGAAGAGCTGGCCGTCCGGGCCGTCCGGGTAGCGCAGGAAGGAGACCGGCCGGTCCCGCAGATGCGGCAGGATCGCGGCCCCGACCGTGGCGTAGTAGTGCAGCAGCTCGCCCTTGGTGGTGCCGGTGGCCGGGTGCAGGACCTTGTCCAGGTTGCTGAGGGCGATCCGCCGTCCCGCCACCTCTGTGATGGGCGTCATACGATGAGAATCCCACGGTTACCAGGACGAAGGGGATGAAACGTGCGATCCATCTGGAACGGTGCCATTTCCTTCGGCCTGGTCAGCATCCCGATCAAGCTGGTCAACGCCACCGAGAGCCGGTCGGTCTCCTTCCGGCAGATCCACACCGAGGACGGCGGCCGGATCCGCTACAAGAAGGTGTGCGAGCTGGACGGCGAGGAGGTCACCCAGGCGGAGATCGGCAAGGCGTACGAGGACGCCGACGGGACCATGATCCCGATCACCGACGAGGACCTGGCCGCGCTGCCGCTGCCGACGGCGAAGACGATCGAGATCGTGGCCTTCGTGCCGGCCGGCGACATCGACCCGCTCCAGATGGACGCCGCGTACTACCTCTCGGCCAACGGCGTGCCCGCCGTCAAGCCGTACACGCTCCTGCGCGAGGCGCTGAAGCGCAGCGACAAGGTGGCGGTCGCGAAGTTCGCGCTGCGCGGGCGCGAGCGGCTCGGCATGCTGCGGGTGGTGGACGACGTGATCGCCATGCACGGGCTGCTCTGGCCGGACGAGATCCGCGCCCCGGAGGGCGTCGCGCCGGAGACCCAGGTGACCGTGCGGGAGGCCGAACTCGACCTGGCGGACGCCCTGATGGCGACGCTCGGCGAGGTCGACATCAGCAGCCTGCACGACGACTACCGGGAGGCCGTCGAGGAGATGATCGCGGCCAAGGCGGAGGGCGGCGAGGCCGTGGCGCCCGCGGAGCCCGCGGCGGCCGGCGGCGGCAAGGTCATCGACCTGATGGCGGCCCTGGAGAGCAGCGTGCGCGCGGCGAAGGAGGCCCGCGGCGAGGCGGCCGAGGTCACCGAACTCCGGCCGCGGGGGCGGACGGCGGCGTCCCGGGCCGAGCCCAAGGAGACCGGGGCGAAGAAGTCCACGGCCCGCACGGCGGCGAAGAAGACGGCGGCGCCGGCCCGGAAGTCCACGGCGAGGACGGCGAAGCCGGCCGCGACGAAGTCCACGGCCACGAAGTCCACGGCCACGAAGTCCACGGCCACGAAGTCCACCGCCACCAGGTCCACCGCCGCCAAGTCCGCCGCCACCGGATCCACCGCGGCGAAGAAGCAGGCCGCGAAGGCCACCAAGGCCACGAAGAAGGAGGCCGCGAAGAGGGCGACCCCGCGCAAGCGGACGGCCTGAGCCCTGAACCTCCGGTTCCGCCAATGTGGCCGGAAGTGACCCCCGACACACCCGTTCACGGCCCAGGGCAAAGAGAATCCCATGCCGGTTCCAGGAGGTCTCCATATGCGGAACGGGCCCTCGGCGCACATGTCTGTGGGCAGCGCACACGCGTGTTCCTGACTGTTTTCGGCCGAGCCTCGCAACGCCCTGACCGGCCGGGCGGCCGCTCGGCACCGTCCGGGCCCTGCCCAAAGCTCCATGGACGGTGTCCGGAATGCTTCGCCCAGCACGGGTCGCACACCCGTGCCGTGTATCCTCGGAGATTAAAAAAATTCCCCGAACATTCCCGAGCGATTCGATGATCCGCGTTACTCCGTCGACATGACGTGTTTACGTCGGGGATCTTTGACAAAGCGAAGCGGCGGTTTTTAGACTCCTGGGGACACTAGTCCATGGGGGAGATGATGAGTCAGCGTACGCAAGAAAAACCTGCACCTCTCATATCGGAAAGCGTAATTCCCGCCGCGGCCGGCGAAGCCTGGCGGATCCTGGTGGTGGAGCGCGACGTCACGTACGCGGAGTCGCTGATGGCGGGCCTCCGCCGGCACGGCCACCAGGTGACCAGGGTCGAGACGGGCGGCGCCGCCCTGCAGGTCTACGGCAACGCCGATCTCGTCCTCATCGACCTCGAACTGCCGGATCTGGACGGACTGGAGGTCTGCCGGGCCATCCGCGCCGCCGGTGAGACCCCGATCATCGCGCTCACCGCGCGCGGCACCGAGCTCGACCGCGTCCTCGGGCTGCAGGCCGGTGCCGACGACTACATGGTCAAACCGTACGGGTTCCACGAGCTGATGGCCCGCATGCAGGCCGTCATGCGCCGCGCCAAGCCCCGGCCGCAGGCCGTGGACGTCATCGACCAGGGCCCGCTGCGCATCGACGCCGGCGCCCGGCAGGTCAGTCTGGACGGAAAGCGGATCGACGTCACCCGCAAGGAGTTCGACGTCCTTTATCTGCTCGCCTCCAATACCGGAAACGTCGTGCCGCGCAAAAAGCTCATGCAGCAGATCTGGGGGGATTCCTGGTCCCGGCGGACCGTCGACACGCATGTCAGCAGCCTGCGCAGCAAGCTCGGCTGTCCTGACTGGATCGTCACCATTCGCGGAGTCGGATTCAGACTCGGCCACGGGTGACATCCGGTGGATTTCGACATCCATTCCGCTCAGTGCGCATTTCGGCAGGCTTCGGAACAGGACGGAAAAAAGAAAATGACTCACCCGGGAACGCACATCCCTCCACGGACCATGTGCGTGGGCGAGGAATGCAGGCGCAACGCCGCCGACGGCGGCACCAAACGATCCGCGCGGCCGGGGCTCCGGCTCTGCCCCGGTTGTCTCACCCGGCTGGTCGCCACGGTCGAGGAGCTGCCCGGCCTCTACGCCGAGTGCGAGCGGCTGCTCGGCGGCGGCGGACCCGCTCGCGGCGGCGGCGAACGGCGCGGCACCGGCGGGGCGCCCGCCGGGATCCCCCTCAACGGCCCGGCGGCCGAGGTGCGTTCGGCGATCGTCGCCACCCTCGCCTCCTGGAGCGGGCTGATCGCCGACGAACGCCGCTTCCCGGCACCCCGGCGCAACCCGGCGCACCTCGCGGCCTTCGTGCTGCGCAGCGCCGAGTGGCTCGCCGCGCACCCGGCCGCCGCCGACGCCACTCGCGAGCTGCACCGGCTGGCCCGCGCGGCCCGTCGGGTGGCCCGCGCCGAGCCCGCCCGCGAAGTGCCGGTCGGACCCTGCGTGGAGCCCGGCTGCACGGGCCGGCTCGCGGTCCCGCCCGGCGCCCGGCACATCGAGTGCGACGCCGACCACGCGCACCGCTGGGGCGCCCCCGACTGGTCCCGGCTGCGCCGCGCGGCCGCCCCCGAATCGGGCGAACGCTGGCTCACCGCCCGGGACATCGCCGAACTCTTCGGCGCGGCCACCGGCACTGTCTACCGCCTCGCCAGCGAACAGCGCTGGCGCCGCCGCAACCTCGGCGGCCGCACCTACTACGCCGAAACCGACGTCCACACCACCTTCAGCCGCCGCCGCACCCCGGCGACGACGGCGAGTCGCGCCTCCGCTTCGTAACTCCCTTACTCCGCATCCCGCACCGCCCTCGCCCCGCCCGCCCACCAGGCCGGCGGGGCGACGCCGTGCGCCCGTCGCCGCCCCGTGAGGACACCGCATCATGCAGGCCGAAGCCTGGCTTCTGGAGCTCGCCGAGAGCTCCGCCGACGACCTCGACACCGCCACCCTCGACGCGCACGAACGCGAGCGTGCCGCCTCCTTCCTCCGGGCCGAGGACCGGCGGCTCTACACCGCCGCGCACGTCGCGCTGCGCGCCGTGCTCGGGCGGTTGTTGGGGGAGCGGCCCGGGGAGCTGGTGTTCGCGCGGGAACCGTGTCCGTGCTGCGGGGCGCCGCACGGGCGGCCGGTGCTCGCCGTGCCGGAACCGCCGGTGCACTTCTCGCTGTCGCACACCCGGGGCCGCGTCCTCGTCGCGACCGCGCCCGTCCCGGTCGGCGCCGACATCGAGTGCGCGCAAGTCCCCGCGGCCGTAAGGGACCTGCTGCCCGCGCTGCATCCGCGCGAGCGGGCGGAGGTCGAGGCCGCGGCCGACGCGGAGCGCGGGGCGGCCGTCCTGAGCCGGATCTGGGCGCGCAAGGAGGCGTACCTGAAGGGCATCGGCACCGGCCTCGGCCGGGCCACCACCCTCGACGACCTCACCGGCGAGCCGGCCGGCTGGACCGTCCACGACCTGCCGTGCGGCCCCCGCCACCACGCCGCGCTCGCCGTCCACGCACCACGGTCCGACGCCCCGGCACCTCGCCTCCACCGGCTCGCGTCCCCGACCGAAATCCCCGACAACCCGCACACTCCGACCGGGATTTGAGAAACCCGACAGAGCTCTGACACGATGCCCATTGAACCCGGCGGCCCGTCCGAAGAAGCTGGTTGTCAAGGTCCGGTGCGTTGCCTCCACCGCGTGACCAGCCCAGCCGGAAGCACCCTTCCGGCCCGGTAGATCCCCGCCCCCCACGAAACCCGACGCCGCCGTCGCGCCGCCCATCCCGCGGCCGGCGGCGGCCGTGTTTCCGGACCCGTCACAGGGCCCCTCACGCGAACCGTGCACACGGCCCTCGCGCGGAGCGCCCGCACCGTACACCCCACTCAGCGAAGAGAGGACATCGCCATGACCGTGGCCATCCCATCGATCCGGACCGTCGCCGACCTGCTGCTCCAGGCGGCGGAGGACCACCCCGGCAACGGGGTCCTCTACCACGAGGGCGATGCCACCTCCGAGGACAGCCACCTCCAGCCGTATCCCGAACTCGTCCGCGAGGCCCGCCGGGTCCTCACCGCCCTGCGCGAGCGCGGCCTCGCGCCGCAGGACAAGGTCGTGCTGCTCCTGGAGCGCCCGCAGGAGTTCCTGACCGCCTTCTGGGCCTGCCTCCTCGGCGGCTACATACCCGTGCCCATGGCCCCGCTCGGCGGCGACCCGGAACGCTGGGCCGCCCAGCTCGGGCACGTCGACACCCTCCTCGACCACCCGCTGGTCGTCACCAGCGAGTCCCTCGCCGCCGAACTTCCCCGCGTCGACGGCCTGGCCGTCACCGCCCTGGAGACGCTGTACGCGGCCGAGCCGGCCGACACCGCGACGCTGCACGAGGCCGCGCCCGAGGACACCGCGCTGCTCGTCCTCACCTCCGGCTCCACCGGCAACTCCAAGGCCGTCCGCCTCACCCACGCCAACCTGCTCGCCTCCATGGCCGGCAAGAACAGCGCCCACCGCATCGGCGCCGACGACATCTCGCTCAACTGGGTCTCCTTCGACCACGTCGCCGCGCTCCTGGAGTGCCACCTGCTGCCGCTGTCCGTCGGCGCCACCCAGCTGCACGTCCAGGCCGCCGTCGTCCTCGGCGAGCCGCTCGACTTCCTGCGGCTGATCTCCCGCTACGGCGTCACCATGACGTTCACCCCGAACTTCCTGCTCGGCCTGCTCAACGCCGCCGCCGACCGGCTCACCGAGCACGGCCCGGTGGACCTCTCCAAGCTGCGCCACATCATCAGCGGCGGCGAGGCCGTCGTCCGCGCCACCGGCGAGACCTTCCTGGAGCGCTTCGCGCCGTACGGCCTCAAGGGCGACACCGTGTGGCCCGCCTTCGGCATGACCGAGACCTGCGCCGGCTCCATCTACTCCCGCGAGTTCCCGCTCTCCGACCAGGGCCAGGAGTTCGCCAACCTCGGCCGCCCCGTCGACGGCCTGCGGATCCGCGTCGCCGACGAGCTCGACCGCCCGCTCGGCGAGGGCGAGGTCGGCGAGCTCCAGCTCATCGGCCCGATGATCACGCCCGGCTACCACAACAACGAGCAGGCCACGAAGGAGGCATTCACCGCCGACGGCTGGTTCCGCAGCGGCGACCTCGGCCGGATCGACGAGGGCCGGCTCACCCTGGTCGGCCGCAGCAAGGACAGCATCATCGTCAACGGCGTCAACTACTTCAGCCACGACATCGAGACCCTGCTCCAGGAGCTCGACGACGTCGCCCGCTCCTACGTCGCCGCCTTCCCGACCCGCGCCCCCGGCTCCGACACCGAGCAGCTCGTCATCGCCTTCCACCCGGAGACCGAGGAGGGCGACGAACTCGCCCTCTACCGCGTGCTCTCCGCCGTCCGCTCCAGCGTCGTCATGCACTGGGGCTTCCGCCCCTCGCTGATCCTGCCGCTGCCGAAGGACGCCTTCCCCAAGACCAGCCTCGGCAAGATCCAGCGCCCGCTGATGCGCAAGCGCCTGGAGGCCGGCGCGTACGCCGAGACCGTCGACGCCGTCGCCGACCTCATCCTGCGCCGCCTCGGCGGCTACACCGCGCCCGAGGGCGAGACCGAGACGGTCCTCGCCGGGATCTACGCCGAGATGTTCGACACCGACCCGGCGAAGCTGAGCGCCACCGCCAACTTCTTCGACCTCGGCGGCACCTCGCTGGACATCCTGCGGCTGCGCAGCCTGGTCGCCCAGCGCCTCGGCGCGAACGACCTCCAGGTCATCACCGTCCTCACCAACCCCACGGTCCGCCAGCTCGCCGCCCGGCTCGCCGAGGACGCCAGCGGCGTCGTGGAGCGCCCGTACGACCCGATCGTGCCCATGCAGGTCATCGGCGACAAGACGCCGCTGTTCTGCGTCCACCCCGGCGTCGGCGAGGTCCTCGTCTTCGTCAACCTCGCCAAGTACTTCGTCGGCGACCGGCCGTTCTACGCGCTGCGCGCCCGCGGCTTCAACCCCGGCGAGAAGCCCTTCGAGAGCTTCGAGGAGATGGTCTCCACCTACGTGGCCGCCATCCGCGAGAAGCAGCCGCACGGCCCCTACGCGCTGGCCGGCTACTCCTACGGCGGCGCCGTCGCCTTCGAGATGGCCAAGGTCCTGGAGGCCGAGGGCGAGAAGGTCGACTTCGTCGGCAGCTTCAACCTGCCGCCGCACATCAAGTACCGCATGGACGAACTCGACTTCGTCGAGACCGCCGCCAACCTGGCCTTCTTCCTGGCGCTGATCGACAAGAAGCAGTCGCTGGAGCTGCCGGCGCAGCTGCGCCACCTGTCGAAGGAGGAGCAGCTCGCGTACTTCATCGACAACGCGCCGCAGGCCCGGCTCGCCGAACTCGACCTGGACCTGCCGAAGTTCACGGCCTGGGCCGAGCTCGCCGACGGCCTCACCAACCTGGGCCGCACCTACTCCCCGTCCGGCCGGGTGCGCGCGATGTCGGTCTTCTACGCGATCCCGCTGCGCGGGACCAAGGAAGACTGGCTCAACAATGAGCTGAGCCGCTGGAAGGAGCACTCCGACGACGTCAACTTCATCGACGTCCCCGGCGAGCACTACACGCTCATGGGTCCGCAGCACGTGGCGAGCTTCCAGTCGATCCTCCGCAAGGAGCTCGACCGGGCGCTCGGCGACGGCAAGTAGGCCCACGGGCCACCCGTACCACCATCTGATCAATCTGAGGGGATCGAACCACCATGCAAGGCAAGAAGATCCTGGTCACCGGCGGCACCGGACAGGTGGCCGGCCCGGTCGCCAAGGCGCTGGCCAAGGACAACGAGGTCTGGGCGCTGGGCCGCTTCGGCTCCCCGGGTTCGGAGGAGGCGCTGCGCGAGCACGGCATCACCACCTTCCGCTGGGACATGAACGACACCAGCGAGGACGGCCTCAAGGGCCTGCCCGAGGACTTCACGCACGTCATCCACTCCGCCGTGAACCGCGGTGAGGACGGCGACTTCAACAAGGCCATCGAGGTCAACACGGTTGCCGCCGGGCGCCTGATGACCCACTGCCGTACGGCCGAGGCGTTCCTGTACGTGTCGACCGGCGCGCTCTACAAGCGCCAGACGCTCGACCACAAGTACAAGGAGACCGACCCGGTCGACGGCGTCGCCGACTGGCTGCCGGTCTACCCGGTCGTCAAGATAGCCACGGAGGGCGCGGTCCGCGCGTACGCGCAGACGCTCGGCCTGCCCACCATCATCGCCCGCCTCAACATCGCGTACGGTCCCGGCGGTTACGGCGGCGTGCCGATGATCTACTTCAAGCGGATGCTCGCCGGCGAGCCCATCCCGGTCCCGATCGAGGGCCAGAACTGGTGCTCCCTGCTCTACACCGACGACCTGATCGAGCAGGTCCCGCACCTGTGGAACGCGGCGACCGTGCCCGCCACCCTCACCAACTGGGGCGGCGACGAGTCCGTCGGCATGACCGACTGCGTCCGCTACCTGGAGGAGCTCACCGGCGTCGAGGCCAAGCTCGCGCCGAGCGAGGTCACCCGCGAGACCTACCAGTTCGACCCGACGCTGCGGAAGCAGCTGACCGGCCCGTGCAAGGTCGACTGGCGCGAGGGCATCCGCCGCACGGTCGAGTCCATGTATCCCGAGTACGCGAAGAAGGCCTGAGGCACGCGCAGATGACCACCACGACCCCCACCTCGACCTCCGGCACGGCCTCCACCGTGAGCAACCTGGACCTGATCCACGCCGCCTACGCGGCCTTCCGCGACCGTGACGTCGACGCGCTCGTCGCGACCATGGCCGAGGACATGCAGTGGATCCACCCCGAGAGCATGGACAAGTACGGCCTCGGCGGCACCAAGCACGGCCACGCCGGCGTCCGCGCCTTCCTGGCCCACGTCCCCACCGTGCTCGGCGGGATGAAGCTCCAGCCGCTGGAGTTCCTCGACAACGGCGACCGGGTCGTCGTTTTCGGCGTCCGTGACGTCACCTCCCGCTCCGGCCACACCGAGACGCTGCAGTTCGTCCACTCGTGGACGTTCCGCGACGGCAAGGCCGTGCGCATGGAGGACATCTTCGACACGGTCGCGTTCCACCGGGTGATCGAGAGCTGACGGGTGCCCCGGCCATGACCTTCGCCTCATACGCCTATCTGGGCCCTGAGGGCACCTTCACGGAGGCGGCGCTGCGCAGGCTGCCCGGCTACGCGGAGGAGCTGCCCCGTCGGCCGTACCCCAGCGTGCCGGCGGCGCTCGACGCCGTACGGCGCGGTGACTGCGCGGTCGCCGTCGTCCCGCTGGAGAACTCGGTGAAGGGCGTCGTGCCCGCCACCATGGACCAGCTGGCCGAGGCGGAGCTGCACATCATCGGCGAGGTGGAACTCGCGGTGACCTTCGCCCTGATGGCGCCGGAGGGCACGGAGCTGGCGGACGTCCGGGAGGTGGTCAGCCACCCGCACGCGCTCGCGCAGTGCGCGGGGTGGCTGGCCGAGCACCTGCCGGGCGCCCGTACCGTGCCCGCCGACTCCACGGCGGCCGCGGCGGCGGGCGCGCGCGGCGGGACGGCGGCGATCGCCGCTCCGCCGGCGGCCGAGCGGTACGGGCTCCGGATCCTGGCCGAGGGCCTCGGCCGCCGCGGCGGAGCGGTCACCCGCTTCGTCGCGGTCGCCCCCGCCTGGCTGCCGCCCGCCCGCACCGCCCGCGACCGCACCTCCCTCGTCGTCACCACCCCCGACGGCGGCCCGTCCCGCCTCGCCGACGTCCTCGGCCTCTTCTCCGGCCGCGGCATCCCGGTGAGCCGCATCCACTCCTGGCCCACCGGCGAACGCCTCGGCAGCTACCGCTACTTCGTCGACCTCGACGGCCACGTCGAGAACCCGGCGGTCCGCGGCGCCCTGTCGGCCCTGCCGGCGGTGGGCGCGGGAGCCCGCTTCCTGGGGAGCTACCCGCGGTGGACGGGCGCGGGCGCCGGTACGGGCGCGGGCACGCCCGCGGGCGCGGGCACGGGCCCGGCCGCCGGGCCGGTGCCGGGAGCCGGTGCCGTGGCCGGCTCCGCGACCGCGGAGTCGGCGGACGCTCAGTACGCCTTGTCGGGGGCACGGACGGCCGCCTGACGGGCCCCGTCCCGCTGGGACCCTCCGTCCGGCCTCCCGGCCGGGGCCGGGAGGCCCGGTCTCCGGGCTGCCTGGTCCTCGGCCTCTCGGCCGGGCCCGGAGTTCCACGCCTCCGGGCCCGGCGACCGGCTTGACCGCCGGGCCGCACCCCGACCGCCCGGCCGAGCCCGTGCTCGGCCGAGCCGGCCCGCCCGGGGCCTCGGGCCACCCGGCTCTTCGCCCCGCCCGGGCCTCGGGCCACCCGGCCCTCGGCCCGTTCGGGGCCCCGGGCATTCCGCCCTCCCGGGAGGGCCGGGGCCTCGGCCGGTTCGCGTTCGTGTTCGCGTTCGCGCGGGTCGGTGGGCGGGTCGTGTGCCGCCTTTCCGGCGCGGGCTTCGCGTCGTGCTCCTCGCCCCGTCCTTTCCCCACCGCACCGGACCGTCAGGAGAGACCACCTCATGCCCACCCTGCTCCACATCGACACCAGCGCCCGCCTCGGCTCCACCACCCGCCGGGTCACCGCCGAGTTCGCCGCGTCGTGGCGGGCCGCGCACGAGGGCGGGACGATCGTGTACCGCGACCTCGGGGTCGCGCCCGTGCCGCACATCGACGGGGCGCAGATGGCCGTCATGCAGCGGATCGAGACGGCCGGCGTCCGTGACCTCGACGAGGCGCGCGGGGCGGCCCGGACGGTGGAGGAGAAGGAGAGCTGGGAGATCACCTGGGAGCTGGTCGACGAGGTGCTCGCGGCCGACACGATCCTCCTGGGCCTGCCCATGCACAACTTCTCGCTGCCGTCGACGTTCAAGGCCTGGCTCGACCGGGTCGTCGTCGCGCCGCTGGTCGTCGACCCCGAGACCGGCACCGGCCCGCTGGCCGGCAAGCGCGTCGTCGTGGTCACCGCGCGCGGCGGCGCGTACGGCCCGGGGACGCCCCGGCACGCGTACGACTTCCAGGAGCCCTACCTCAAGGCCGCGTTCAGCATGATCGCGCTCGCGGACGACCTGACCTTCCTGCACGCCGAGATGACCAAGTCCGGTCACGTCCCGCGGCTCGCCGGCTTCCAGCAGATGGCGGCCGAGTCGCTGAAGGCGGCGCTCGCGGGCGCGCGCGAGCACGCCCGGCGCGCCTGACCCGTACCGGCCCGACTTCCCACACCCCACAAGACCTGCGGCGCTCCCCTCCGCCGCAGCCCGGCGGTCCCGGCCGGGCGTCCCCTCCGCGGGCGGCGCCCGGCGGGACCGTCACACCCCGCCTCGTCACCTCTCCGGGAGCTTCCGTCATGGAGATCTTGAAATCCCAGGCCCCGACCCTTGAATTCGAACTGGTGAACACATGGGACGGGCTGCCCGCGGCCCAGCAGCCCGAGTACCCCGACCCCGCCGCCCTCCTCCGCGTCACCGCCGAGCTCGCCGCCGCGCCCCCGCTGGTCTTCTCCGGCGAGTGCGACCGGCTCAAGGACCGGCTCGCCGCCGTCGCGCGCGGCGAGGCGCTGCTGCTCCAGGGCGGCGACTGCGCCGAGACCTTCGACCGGGTCTCCGCCGAGACCGTGCACAGCAAGCTGAACACGCTGATGCAGATGTCCGCCGTGCTCACCTACGCCGCCGCCATGCCGGTGGTGAAGGTCGGCCGGATCGCCGGCCAGTACGCCAAGCCGCGCTCCAAGCCCACCGAGACCCGCGACGGCCTCACCCTCCCCACCTACCGCGGCGACGCCGTCAACGGCCTCGCCTTCACCGCCGAGGCCCGCGTCCCCGACCCGGAGCGGCTGCTGCGGATGTACCAGGCGTCCTCCAACACCCTCAACCTCGTCCGCGCGTTCACCGCCGGCGGCTACGCGGCCCTCAGCCAGGTGCACGAGTGGAACCGCGACTTCATCGCCACCTCCCCGCAGCGCGAGCAGTACGAGGCCATCGCCGACGGCATCGACCGCGCGCTGAAGTTCATGCAGGCCACCGGCGCCAGCCCGCGCGCCTTCGACGACTCCGAGTTCTACGTCTCCCACGAGGGCCTGCTGCTCGACTACGAGGCCCCGCTCACCCGCCACGACCCCGAGGCCGGCCGCGTCTACGCCACCTCCGGCCACATGCTGTGGATCGGCGAGCGCACCCGGGACCTCGACGGCGCCCACGTCGAGTACTTCTCCCGCATCGACAACCCGATCGGCGTGAAGCTCGGCCCCAGCACCACCGCCGACACCGCGCTCCGGCTGATCGACCGGCTCGACCCGAACCGCGAGCCGGGCCGGCTCACCTTCGTCGTACGGCTCGGGGTCGACCGGGTCCACGACGTGCTGCCCGGCCTGGTCGAGAAGGTCACCGCGTCCGGCGCCCGGGTGGCCTGGGTCTGCGACCCGATGCACGGCAACACCGTCGAGGCCCCGTCCGGCCACAAGACCCGGCACTTCGACGACATCCTCGGCGAGGTCCGCGCCTTCTTCGAGGTGCACAGGTCGCTCGGCACGCACGCCGGCGGCATCCATGTCGAGCTCACCGGCGACGACGTGACGGAGTGCGTCGGCGGCGGCCACGACCTCGGCTTCCCCGACCTCTTCGAGCGGTACGAATCGGCCTGCGACCCGCGGCTCAACCGCAGCCAGTCGCTCGACCTGGCCTTCCTGGTCGCGGAGTTCCTGCACCGCGAGGAGCAGGCATGACCACAGCAGCGGAGGCGCGGGCGGAACTCGCGCGGCTGCGGGCCGGCATCGACAACCTCGACGCGGCCGTCGTGCACCTGCTCGCCGAGCGCTTCGCCCACACCCGCCGGGTCGGCGAGCTGAAGGCGGAGCACGGTCTGCCGCCGGCCGACCCGGCCCGTGAGGCCCGGCAGATCGCCCGGTTGCGGGCCATCGCCGAGTCGGCCCGGCTCGACCCCGATCTCGCCGAGAAGTTCCTGCGCTTCGTCGTCGCCGAGGTCATCCGGCACCACGAGTCGATCGCCGAGTCGTTCGCCGCGTCGTTCGCCGATTCGTACGCCGAGCCGTTGGCCGAGACCATGGCAATGGAACGACGAATTCCGGCCTAGGGTGCCCGACGGGCTTCGGTCCGTCCTGGCGGAATCTTGACATTCGCTTGCCGAAAACTGACACGGCACGTGCATGACCTGCGGAATTGCACGTAACCCTGAATCTTCCTCCATTGATCAAGTCGTGGGGCCACCGGAGAATTATGGCCATGATCCGGCCCGATTCTCCGTGGCCGGACTCTCGTTCACGACGGACTACTCCCGGACGCCGGTCTCGGCCGTATCACCGGGGGCATCATGGGGGATTTTCGTGATCACTCGTCGAAACGTACTCAAGGCGGGCGCGGCGGTGGCCGGTACGGCCGGCGCCGCGGGCCTGCTGATACCGGTCGCGAGCGGCACCGCCCAGGCGGCCGACCTCGATCCGGCCACCGTGCCCAAGTTCACCCAGGCCATGCCGGTCCCGCCGACGCTCGCCCCGTACTCCTCCACCGGCACCGCGGACTACTACGCGATGACCATGAAGGAGGTGGACGTCGAGATCCTGCCGGGCCGCCTCACCCGGGTCCGTACCTTCAACGGCAGCTTCCCGGGCCCGGTCATCCGCGCCAAGTCGGGCGTGCGGGCCGTGGTGCAGCAGACGAACAACCTGCCCGTCGCCACCTCCGTCCACCTGCACGGCGCGCACGTGCCGGCGGACAGCGACGGCGGCCCGATGGACCTCATCGCGGCGAACGGCGGCACCAAGACCTACACGTACCCGAACGACCAGCCGCACGCGAACCTCTGGTACCACGACCACGCGCACCACGCGGAGTCGGAGAACGTCTTCCGCGGCCTGAGCGGCACGTACCTGCTCACCGACGACGTCGAGAAGAGCAACAGCATCCTGCCGACGGGCGCGTACGACGTGCCGATCCAGCTGCGCGACGCCCGCTTCGACGACCAGGGCCAGCTCGTCTACGCCATGGACGACTTCATGAACCGGAACGTCATCCTGGCCAACGGCAAGGCGTGGCCGTACTTCAACGTCGAACGCCGGCAGTACCGCTTCCGCATCTTCAACACCTCGAACATGCGGTACTTCAACCTCAGCCTGTCCAGCGGTACGTTCACGCTGATCGGCACCGACGGCGGACTGCTGGAGAAGCCGCAGGACATGAGCAGCGTGATGCTCTCTCCCGGTGAGCGCGTCGACATCCTCATCGACTTCTACGAGTACCCGCTGAACAGCACCGTGGAGCTCAGGAACGCGGCCGACGCCATGCCCGGCGGCCCGGCGGACCAGATCACCAAGGTGCTCCAGTTCCGGATCGGCAGCACGGGGGCGAAGGACTTCGGCGCCATCCCGTACCAGATGCGCACCTTCCCGGCCCTGCCGCCGGCCACGGTCAACCGTTCGTTCACCCTGAGCATGGACGAGAACGGCCTGGCCACGGACATGGGCTACATCAACAACGCCAGCTACGACATGAACCGGATCGACACCGAGATCGCCTACGGCACCACGGAGATCTGGACCGTCACCAACGCCAACAAGATCATCCCGCACAACTTCCACGTCCACCTGGTGCAGTTCCGGGTCCTCGAACGGAACGGGCAGCCGATCACCTCGGGGCCGGAGGTCGGGCTCAAGGACACCGTCAACCTGAACCCGGGGGAGACGGTCAAGATCCAGGCCACGTTCACCGGTTACCGGGGGACGTACCTCTACCACTGCCACATCTTCGACCACGCGGCGATGGGCATGATGGCCCAGATGCGCGTCTCCTGACGTCGCGGACCGGACACGACGACGGCCGGCGGCCCGCCGAGAGCGGGTCGCCGGCCGTCGTCGTGCCGTACGGGCTCAGTCCGAGTCGAACGTGAGCCGGGACATGCTGATGTACTCGCGGTGCTCCTCGGACCACTTGATGAGCGAGGCCACCTCACGGGAGAGGGTCTGGCCGACCGGCGTCAGCTCGTAGTCCACCCGCGGCGGCGTGCTCGGCGTGACGGTCCTGATCACCAGACCGTCCCGCTCCAGACTGCGCAGCGTCAGGGTGAGCATCCGCTGCGAGATGCCGTCGATCGAGCGGCGCAGCTCCGAATAGCGCCGCGGCCCGTCGCCGAGCAGCGCCATGATCAGGACGCTCCATTTGTCGCCGACCCGGTCGAGCACATCCCGTAGCTGACAGGTGGTGAGACCCTCTCCGACCTGCTCGGGAACATTCATGTGCGTAGGGATTTTTGAAGTGCCGTCTTCTGCCACAGCAGAAGGATCGCCCAGAATTCAGTCGGAAACAAGAAGTAACCAGCGCACGGAAAGTGCGCGGCTTCGTCGCACCTGGCACCGCACCCGGAGGAATTCCCATGGCCGTCGATCTGAGCGTTCTGCCCCCGCGCAAGGGGACCCGTCCCGCGACGACCGGCCGGGAGATTCCGCACGACCAGCTCGAGGACTTCTCGCCGCGGGAGATCCGCGACGCGCTCATCGCCCGTGCCCAGGAACTGCCGGGCGTCTTCACCAGCCCCAGCCTGGTCTCCGAGCCCGGCTCGCTCGCCCTCCGCCTCAACCGGCAGAACCGGCCGTTCGAGATGTTCCTGCACCCGTCGGTGGACGAGTTCGGCCACATCCACCGCTCCGGGTTCATGCACCTGTGCGTGCCGCTGGACGCGCTGGCCACGCTCACCGAGCTCGGCTGGACCGAGCCCCACCCCATCACCCGGCGCGCGGAGTTCCCGAACAGCATCGTGATGCTCTACGCGCCGCGTGACGAGGACGAGCTGGAGGTCGCGGCGACGGTGCTGCGTGCCTCGTACGAGCAGGCCGTGGCCTGACCGTCGGCGTACCCGGGCAGCGGTTCACCTCCGGCCGCACCTCCCGCCGCACTCCCGCTTCATCTTCCGCTTCACCCGCATTCACCGTTCCGCCGTTTCATCGGAAAGAGGAAACACCCATGCGCGCAGTGACCATCGACGAATTCGGCGCGGCCCCGACCGTCACCGAGGTGCCCAAGCCGGCCCCCGGGCCGGGCGAGATCCTCGTCAAGGTCAGCCACTCCTCCCTCAACGGCTTCGACGGCGCCGTCATCTACGGCTTCCTGAAGGACGTCCTTGAGCACAAGTTCCCGGTGACCCTCGGCAAGGACTTCGCCGGCACCGTCGAGGCCGTCGGCGAGGGCGTCCAGCGCGCCGCCGGCGACCGCGTCTTCGGCGTCGTGATGAAGCCCGTCGTCCAGGACGGCGCGCTCGCCGACTACGTGGTGGTGGGCGAGGGTTACGGCATCGCCGCCGCCCCCGAGGGCCTGGACGCCGCCCACGCCGGCGCGCTCGGCCTGGCCGGCTCGGCCGCCGTCGGCGTCGTCGACGCCCTCGCCCCGCAGCCGGGCGAGACCGTGCTGATCGTCGGCGCGACCGGCGGTGTCGGCGCGTACGCGGTGCAGCTCGCCGCCAAGGCCGGCGCCACCGTCATCGCCACCGCCAAGCCGGGCGAGGAGACCGACTTCGTCAAGGGCCTCGGCGCCGCCCACGTCGTCGACCACACCGGCGACCTGGCCGCCCAGGTCAAGGCCATCGCCCCGAACGGCGTGCACGCCGCGGCCCACCTGGCCGGCGACCCGGTCGCGGTCGCCGCGCTCGTCGCCGGCGGCGGCCGGCTGGCCTCCACCCTGGGCTTCGGCCCGGAGGCGGCCGCCGAGCTCGACATCACCGTCACCTCCGTGATGGCCAACCCCGACCCGGCCACCCTGCAGCGCCTCGCCGACGCCGTCGTCTCCGGCGCCCTGACGGTGCCGATCGCCCAGAGCGTCGCCCTGGAGGCGGTCGGCCAGGGCTTCGCCGCCTTCGGCGCCGGCACGGTCGGCAAGATCGGCGTCACGGTCGCCTGACGCCTGACGCCTGACGCCTGACGCCTGACGCCTGACCTGCGGCACCGGCCTACCAGCAACCGGTACCAGCAACCGGCGCCGGCACAGCGCACGGCGCGCACCGCAGCACGACCGTACGGGGTGGCCCCTGCCACCCCGTACGGTCGCGCGCCCGACGCCCGCCCCCGCGCCCTTCCACGTCCCTTGTCCCGCCTTCACGAGCACCGGAGCAGACCTCCCCATGGACGCACGCACCAGCGGACCTGAGCAGCAGGACCGGCAGCCCGACTTCCAGCGGATGTTCGAGATCGTCACCAGCTACTGGGTGTCCCGGGCCGTCCACGCCGGAACGGCGCTCGGCCTGCCCGACCTCGTGGCCGAGGCCCCCCGGACCGCCGCCGAGCTCGCGGCGGCGACCGGCACCGACCCGCGCTCCCTGCACCGCCTGCTGCGTGCCCTCGAAGGCGTCGACGTCCTGAGCGTCGACGACGAGGGCCGCTACGCCACCACCGCGCTCGGCGACACGCTGCGCACCGACGTCCCCGGCTCGCTCGCCTCCCTGGTGCAGCTGGAGCTCGGCGCCGCCCACCACGGCACCTGGGCCCTGCTCGCGGAGTCCGTCCGTACCGGCGCCCCGGTCTTCGAGGCCGCGAACGGCCACCCGATCTGGGAGTACTTCGAGCGCACGCCGGAGCTGGCCGACCACCTGGGCAAGGCCATGACGGGCCTGACGGCGATGGTCGCCGACGCGGTCGTGGAGGCCTTCGACTTCACCCCGTACGGCACGATCGTCGACGTCGGCGGCGGCGAGGGCGGCTTCCTGTCCGCCATCCTCCGCGCCCAGCCGAAGGCCCACGGCATCGTCCTCGACCTGCCGCACGTGGTCGCCAACGGCCGCGCCCGGGTGGCCGAGGCGGGCCTCGCGGACCGCTGCGAGCTGATCGGCGGCAGCTTCTTCGAGAAGGTGCCGGAGGGCGCCGACCTCTACACGATGAAGTGGGTCCTGCACGACTGGAACGACGAGTCGAGCATCGAGATCCTCAAGTCCGTGCGGCGCGCGATGCCCGCCGACGGGCGGCTGCTCGTCGTCGACACGGTCGTGCCGGAGGGCGGCGGCTTCTCGCCGAGCAAGATCATCGACCTCAACATGATGGTGCTGAGCGGCGGACAGGAGCGCACCGCGGAGGAGTTCCGCGCCCTGCTCGACGCCGCCGGCTTCACCCTCACGCGGATCCTGCCGACGCGCTCGCCGAGCAGCGTGGTCGAGGCGATCCCGCGCCCCTGACCTCCTTCTCTCTCCTGGACAGTCCCCGTCCCATCCCCATCCCCGTCCCCCTCACCCGCTCAAGGAGCAACCGTGTTCATCGCATATGTCGTCCTGGCGATCCTGGTCTCGCTGGTCCTCGTCGGTTCGGCGCGCGGCAAGCTGGTCCGCGACGAGAAGATCGTGGCCGGCATGCAGAAGGTCAACGTCCCGGACGCCTGGCTGCCCCGCCTCGCGACCCTGGAGATCCTGGGCGCGATCGGCCTGATCGCCGGCATCTGGTTCCGCCCGCTGGGCATCGCCGCCGGCGTCGGCGTGGTCCTGTACTTCCTCGGCGCGTTCATCACGCACATCCGCGCCAAGGACGGCAAGGGCGCCCCGGTCCCGGTGGTCCTGGCGCTGCTCGCCGCCGCGCCGGTGGTCCTGGGCCTGGCGACGAACTGACGCAGTGTTGTGAGGGGTTCACGTCGGCCGCGGCGGCACGCGGCGGACGTGGACCCCGTCGTCGTACGTACGGAGGAGAGGAACGGAAATGAGCACCACCGAAGAGCAGACGCGCGTCGCCGTCGACTTCTGGTTCGACCCGCTGTGCCCGTGGACCTGGGTGACCTCCCGCTGGCTGGTGGAGGCCGAGCGCCAGGGCCTCGCCGAGATCCGCTGGCACGTGATGAGCCTGGCCGTCCTCAACGAGGACCGGCTGGACCAGATCCCGGAGCAGTACCGGGAACTGCTCGGCCCCAAGGGCTGGTACCCGGTGCGGGCCCTGGCCGCGGTCAAGGACAAGTACGGCAACGAGGCGGCCGGCCGGCTCTACACCGAGCTCGGCACCCGCTACCACCCGGGCGGCCGGGCGCCCGAGCTCGACGTGATCGAGGAGGCGCTGACGGCGGCGGGCCTGCCGGCCGGCGAGCTCATGCCGTACGCGAGGAACGACACGTACGACGGCGCGGTGCGCGCCTCGCACGAGGCGAGCCAGGCGGCCGTCGGCGAGGAGGCCGGCAGCCCGGTCCTCGCGGCGCCGGGTCCGGACGGGCAGCCGCTGGGCTTCAACGGTCCGGTCCTCACCCGGGTGCCGCGGGGCGAGGAGGCGGCGCGGCTGTGGCGGGCGACGCTGCTCGCGGCGTCGGTGGCGGGCTTCGCCGAGCTGAAGCGGGCGCGGATCTCGGGCCCGGTCTTCGACTGACGCCGGGAGGGCGCCGGGAGGGCGGCGAGGGGGCCGCGGAGAGGGTCGCGGAGGGAGCCGCAGAGGGAGCCGCGGAGGGGGTCGCGGAGGGAGCCTCGGAAGGGGTCGCGGAGGGAGCCTCGGAAGGGGGCGCGGAGGGAGCCTCGGAAGGGGGCGCGGAGGGGGTCGAGAGGGGTCGTGAAGGAGCCGGCCGGAGTTCCGAAACGTCCTTTCACAAACCCTCTCCGCGACCCTGCACGACCCCTATTGCACCCCTGCACGACCCTTGAGGCGGTCACCTCCCCGTATAGCGGACGGAGTTGGCCGCCCTTCGGACAACTGCAGGTCAAATCCTTGTTGCATACCTGTCAATCAGGGCTGGTTAGTGGCACGCTCACCTCCGCACCACCCCCCACAGCAACCCCCACGCTTCACAGCGAAGGAGCCCGCGTGACCCGCCTGCAGTCCTCGCACCGTCGTACCACCGCCGCCGCCCTGATCGCTTCCGCCGCCATGGTCGTCGTCGGCGTCCAGGCCGGATCGGCCACCGCCGCCGACACCGCCGCCCAGCGTGAGGCCGGTGCGACCGCGCTGACCCTCTCCGGCAGCCAGCGCGCCGCCGCCATCCAGGACGCCCAGGCCACGGCGGCCGACACGGCCAAGGCCCTCGGCCTGTCCGGCCAGGAGAAGCTGGTCGTCCGTGACGTCGTCAAGGACGCCGACGGCACCGTCCACACCCGCTACGAGCGCACCTACGAGGGCCTGCCGGTCCTCGGCGGCGACCTCGTCGTGCACCAGAAGAAGGACGGCTCCCGCTCCACCACCAAGGCGACCGGCGCGAAGATAGCCGTGGCCTCCACCACCCCGGCCCTCGCCGCCGCCGCCGTCGGCAAGAACGCCGTCGCCGAGTCCGGCGCCGCCGGCAACAAGGCCGCCACCGCCTCCTCCGCCCGCAAGGTCATCTGGGCCGTCACGGGCAAGCCCGTCCTCGCCTGGGAGACCATCGTCACCGGCACGCAGGCCGACGGCACCCCGAGCAAGCGTCACGTCATCACCGACGCCAACACGGGCAAGGAGCTCGAGTCCTACGAGGCCATCGAGACCGGCATCGGCAACACCGAGTACAGCGGCCAGGTCACCCTCGGCACCTCCACCGGCGGCTCCGGCTTCACCCTGACCGACGCCGGCCGCGGCGGCCACAAGACGTACGACCTGAACGGCGGCACCACCGGCCAGGGCACGCTCTTCACCAACTCCACGGACACGTGGGGCAACGGCCTCTCCTCCAACCGCGAGACCGCGGCCGCCGACGCCCACTACGGTGCGGCCGTCACCTGGGACTTCTACAAGAACGAGCTCGGCCGCTCGGGCATCCGCGGTGACGGCGTCGCCGCCTACTCCCGCGTCCACTACGGCAGCGCGTACGTCAACGCGTTCTGGGACGACTCCTGCTTCTGCATGACCTACGGCGACGGGATCAACAACACCCACCCGCTCACGTCGCTCGACGTGGCCGGCCACGAGATGTCCCACGGTCTGACCGCGTCCACCGCCAACCTCCGCTACAGCGGCGAGTCCGGCGGCCTGAACGAGGCCACCTCCGACATCCTCGGCACCTCGGTCGAGTGGTACGCCAACAACTCCACCGACCAGGGTGACTACCTCATCGGTGAGAAGATCGACATCAACGGCGACGGCTCCCCGCTGCGCTACATGGACCAGCCCAGCAAGGACGGCAAGTCCGCCGACTACTGGTCGAAGTCCGTCGGCCGCCTGAACGTGCACTACTCCTCGGGCCCGGCCAACCACTTCTTCTACCTCCTCTCGGAGGGCAGCGGCGCCAAGACCATCAACGGCGTCTCCTACAACTCGCCCACGTACAACGGCTCCACGGTGACCGGCATCGGCCGCCAGGCCGCGTACAAGATCTGGTACAAGGCCCTCACCACCTACATGACCTCCACCACGGGCTACTCCGGCGCCCGCACCGCCACCCTCTCGGCGGCGAAGGACCTGTACGGCGCGGGCAGCACCCAGTACAACGCGGTGGCCGCTGCCTGGTCGGCGATCAACGTCAACTAAGCACCTCCACCTGTCTGTACCCGTAGAACCCGAGGGCCGCGCGGCGATCACCATGCCGCGCGGCCCTTGCCGTTCCCTCGGTCCTTCCCGTTCTCTCGGTCCTTGCCGTTCTCTCGGTGCCGCCTGAGCGTCACCCCACTCCGGCCGCCAGCACCTCTCCCGTCCGCAACGCGCTCAGCCAGGCCTCGGGGCTCGCCTCGCCGTCGCCGCCCGCACCGCTGTCGCGCGGCCGCGCTCGCTCACCGCCCACGTGGGGGTAGCTGCCCAGGAAGCAGATGTCCACGGCCCGGCGTCGCAGGGCGATCATCGCGTCGCCCACGGCGGCGTCCTCGATGTGGCCGTCGACGTCGAGGAAGAAGTGGTAGCTGCCGAGGGCGGTGCCGGTCGGCCAGGACTGGATCCAGGTGAGGCCGACGCCGCGGGTGGAGAACTCGGCCAGGATGTCCACCAGGGCTCCCGCGCGGGCGCCGTCGGCGGTCACCACGAGGGACGTGCGGTCGCGGCCGGTGCGGGCCGGGGACGGGCCGGTGGCGCGTACGGAGACGAAGCGGGTGACGGCGTCCCGGCGTTCGCCGATGCCGGAGGCGAGGACGGACAGGCCGTAGCGGGCGGCGGC
Organism: Streptomyces sp. NPDC004788; assembly: GCF_053601115.1. NCBI lineage: Bacteria > Bacillati > Actinomycetota > Actinomycetes > Kitasatosporales > Streptomycetaceae > Streptomyces > Streptomyces sp. NPDC004788. The sequence continues at coordinate 50,493 of NZ_JBSGBF010000019.1, read as the reverse complement.
GATGGGCGCCGCGATCGCCGCGTCGTAACGGGTGTGCGGCAGCGGGGACTCCGCGATCTCGCGGGCCGCCGCGGCGGTGGACGTCGAGAGGCAGACCTCCGCGCCGGGCATCCGCTCGGCGAGCCAGCGGTGGCACTGGCCGTGGGCGTGCGGGTGGCTGAGGACCCGCCGGACGTCCTGGATCCGCGTGCCCGGCCGCGCCATCAGCGCGAAGGTCACCGGCAGTTCGATCTCGGCGTCGAACTGGAGCCGGGCGCCGTCGGAGATCAGCTCCTCCAGCGTCGCCGGCACCACACCGCGGACCGAGTTCTCCAGGGGCACCACGGCCGCGAAGCAGTCACCCGACCGCACCGCGTCCAGGGCCGACCGCACGGTCGGAAGGGGCTCGCACACCGCTCCGGACGCCTCGGGCAGCAGACGAAGGGCCGCCTCGGTGAAGGTTCCCTCCGGTCCCAGATAGGCGTACCTCGGTTCACCGCGCATGGCTGTGCCCGCTCTCCCGCGACGCGTTCCCTGCGCCGCCAAGCCCCAGGCGGCTCTCTATCTCCGCGATGCGCAGGGTGAGTTCGTCGATCGTCCTGGACTGCGACCGCAGCAGCGCCGTCAGTTCGGGCGCGGGCTCGTTCCTGTCGCCGGAGCGGAGGATGTCCTGCTGCAGGTTGCGGATCCGGGCCGACGGTTCGAGGCCGAGGTTCTCGATCATCGCCGTACGCAGCCGCTGGTAGACCGCGAGCGCTTCGCACCGCCGGTCGGAGCGGTAGAGAGCCAGCATGTACGTGGCGTGCAGCCCCTCGTGGACCGGATGCTCCACGCACAGGCCGGAGAGTTCGCCGAGGAGTTCCCGGTGGCGGCCCAGCTGCATGTCCGCGTCGAGCCGGTGCTCCAGGACGACCAGCCGGGAGTCCTCCAGGCGCTGCGCCGCGGCCTGGAGACGGGTGCCCATCCGGACGTCCATCAGCGCCGATCCGCGCCACAGGCCGAGCGCGCTCTCGAACCGGGTGCCCGCCATGGCGTAGTCGCCCGAGGCCATGGCCTCCCGGCCGGCGGCGACCGACTTCTCGAACCGGTCGGCGTCCGAGGCGGCGTCGGGCATCTTCAGCAGGTATCCGCCCGGGACGGCCTGCAGGACCTCCTGCGGATCACGCCGCGAGTCGTCGAGCAGGTGCGCGAAGAGCTTGCGGATCTGGAAAATGTACGTGCGGACCGTGGCGGCCGCGCTGGTGCAGGGATCCTCTCCCCACAGCTCCTCGACGATCGACTCGGTGAGGACGAGCTGCCCCGCGTACAGCACGAGCAGCGCCAGGAGCGTGCGTTGTTTGGCGGCGGTCGGTTGCACCTCCTTGCCCTGGAACGAGACGACGAACGGACCAAGCAATCCGATTTCCATCGAAATTTCCCCCGTGTGTGAACCGCACGGAGCACCGGGCGGCATGAGCCGGAGCGGCCCCCTTGCCGCCCTGCCTTCCCGGTGCCCCGTGCGGGTGCTTCTTCCGGCAGCTGCCTAGGCAGCCGCCTTCTTCTGCCGGCCCACGAACCCGAAGACTACGACCGCTCCGATCAGCAGCAGCACGCCCGAGGCGATCACGCTGACCTTGGTGCCGGACTGCACCGACGACGCGCCGTTCAGGATCGAACCGAGGATGGCGACACCCACCACGGCGCCCGTCTGACGGGCCGAGTTGAGGGCGCCGGAGGCGATGCCGGACAGCTCACGCGGCACCGAACCCATCACGGACACCACGAGCGACGGCATCGCGTACGAGATGCCGAAGCCCAGCATGAGCAGCCCGAGCGAGCTCACGGCCACCGACACGGCCGAGCCGGAGGTGGTGAACGCCTGGACCAGGGTGCCGACGCCCATCAGGACGAAGCCGGCCGTGGCCGGCTTGCGCGGGCCGATCCGGGCGACCAGCCGGCCCGTGAAGATCGGGTTGAACGCGGTGGGCAGCGTCAGCGGCAGGAAGGCCAGGCCGGCGAGGAAGGCGGAGTAGCCGCGGCCCTGCTGGAAGAGCAGGGAGAGCGTGAACAGCACGCCGGACAGGGCGAAGTTGATCAGCAGACCGGCGAACAGCGCCGCCGAGAAGGTGCTGCTGCTGAACAGCTTCAGCGGCAGCATCGGCGTGTGCCGCTCGGTGGCCTCGCGCCGCTCCACCATGATGAAGAGCGCCGCCGCGACCACGAACACGACGAACGAGCCGAGCACCTCGGGCGCCGTCCAGCCGGCCGAACCACCCTGGATCAGGCCGAAGGTCAGCGCCGCGAGTGCCACGATGGCGGTCAGCTGACCGGGCAGGTCCAGGCCGCGGGCGGTGCTGCGGTTGGTCTCCTTCGCGCTCTTGGCGGTGATCGCGATGCTCACCAGCGCGATCGGGATGTTGACCAGGAAGATGGCCCGCCAGCCGATGGCGTCGGTCAGCACGCCGCCGACGAGGGGACCCGCCGCCAGGGCGACACCGGTGATCGCCGCCCAGCTGCCGAGCGCCTTCGCCCGGGCCGCCGGGTCGGCGAACGTGTTCGCCACGATGGCCAGCGAGGTGGGCAGGAGCAGGGCGCCGGAGACACCGAGCAGGGCGCGCAGCACCACCAGCAGTTCCACCGAGTTGGCCAGCGCCGAGACGCCGGAGATCAGCCCGAAGGTCCAGAGGCCGACGAGGAACACGCGCCGGCCGCCGAAGCGGTCGGAGAGGGTGCCCGCGGTGAGCAGGAACGCGGCGAAGGTGAGGGTGTAGCCGTTGGACACCCACTGGAGGGAGCTGAGACCCGCCTTGAGGCTCGTCCCGATCCCCGGGAGCGCGACGGTGACGATGGTGGTGTCCATGAGGACCATGAAGTAGCCGAGGGCGAGGCCCACCAGGAGCCCTCGGTGGGACCGGGCCGGGCTGCCGCCGGCGTCTGACGAGCCGGGCGCACCTGCCGGTGTGCTCGGCCGGGTGGCCGTTGCCATGTGTAACTCCCGCGAATCGCGCATCTGATCATCAATCAAGAGAAAAGCCGTCCATACGGGACGACTTCGATTACTGAGCCTGGCCTATTCCTGCCGTTGAGGGAAGCGGGCAGTTACGATGCGTGGTATCGGGCAGGCCGATGCATCGGAACGGGGGGAGCACGGCCGCATGGAGATTCGCCATTTGAGATCATTCCGGGCCGTCGCGCAAAGCTTGAGTTTCACGAAAGCGGCGGCGGAACTTCACTACGCACAGTCCAGCGTCACGGAGCAGATCAAGGCGCTGGAAACGGAGTTGGGCACCCAGCTCTTCGAGCGGTCGAACCGCAAACTGCGCCTGACCAGCGCCGGCGTCCGGCTCCGCGAGTACGCGGACCAGGTGCTGCTGCTGGTCGACGAGGCCGCCACGGTGGGCACCCTCGACACACAGGAACCCACCGGAGACCTGGCCATCGGCGGCCTGGAGACCTTCTGCACCCACACGATCCCGCCGATCCTCGCCGAGTACCGCGCGCTGTACGACAAGGTGAACGTCACCGTGGGCGTGGGGAACCGGCGAGAACTGTACGACTCGGTGCGCCGGGGCGACCTCGACGTCTGCTTCACCTTCGAGGCGCCGCCCAAGGACGACGAGTACGCGAGCAAGGCGCTGTTCGAGGAGAGGCTCCTCGTCACCGCACCGGTGGGCCACCGGCTCAGCAAGCAGGAGCGCGTCTACGCGGCCGATCTGCGCGGAGAGCGCTTTCTGGCCACCCAGCGGGGCTGCGGCTTCCGCGAGATGCTCGACAAGGCCATCGCGGAGCTGGGCCCGGACAGCCTGAAGCTGGAGGCGGAGGTCTCCGGCATCGCTCCGCTGCGCGCCTGTGTGGCCGCGGGGATGGGGCTCGCGCTGCTGCCCGAGATGGCGGTCCGCTGCGAGGTCGAGCGCGGGGAGCTGCTGGCGTTCCCGCTCCAGGACGCGGACTTCCGGGTCCCGGCCACCATGACCTGGCGCCGCCGCCGGGAGGGCATACCCGCCCTCGACCGGTTCCTCGGGCTCGCCGAGAAGACGATTGCCGCGCGCATTTAGCGAAAGACGACCTCGTGTTCCACCGTTTGTCTCCTGGAATTCGCCAGGATGGTGAACAAGGGGCCGAGGTATTTGCGGAAAAGGACGAACGAGTCCGGTTTTCCGGGAACGCGAAGCCGCCGCCGGCGCGGATCCGGAACGGGTCCGCGCCGGCGGCTCGCCGTCAGCCCCGCAGGGCGCCGGCCGGGGTGAGCTGCCGCAGCACGGCGGCGACGACCGCCGGCAGGTGCTCGTTCAGATAGAAGTGCCCGCCGGGGAAGACCTTCAGGTCGAAGGAGCCGGTCGTGTGCCGCTCCCAGACGCCGGTCTCCGCGAGCGTGGCCTTCGGGTCGCCCTCACCCGCGAAGGCGACCACCGGGCAGGTCACGTCGGTCCCCGGCGCGTAACGGTAGGTCTCGGCGGCCCGGTAGTCGCCGCGGACCACCGGCAGGACCATCCGCAGGATCTCCTCGTCGTCCAGGACGTCGGCGCCCGTGCCGCCGAGAGCCCGTATCTCCTGTTCCAGACCCGCGTCCGTGGCCAGGTGGAACCGCTCGTCCCGGTGCGCGGACGGACCGCGCCGCGCGGAGACGAAGAGCGCCGACGGGGTGACGCCCCGGCGTTCGAGGCGCCTCGCCACCTCGAAGGCGACGGTCGCGCCCATGCTGTGCCCGAACAGCGCCAGCGGCTTCTCCCCGCCCCAGGGCAGCAGCGCCTCCGCGATCTCGTCGGCCAGCTCCCCGATGTCCGCCACGGGCTTCTCCGCGTACCGGTCCTGACGGCCCGGGTACTGGACCGCGAGGAGTTCGGCCGTCGGGAACACCCGGGCGGACATGGCGTGGTAGTAGCCGGCCGAGCCCCCGGCGTACGGGAAGCACACCAGTCGGGCGGCCGCGTCGGGCGCCGGGTGGAACCGCTTGATCCAGGACGGTCCTGGTGTCTCCTGCATGGCTAGAACTCCCGGAGCATTCGTAGGGGGTTTTCCACCCGGTCGGCGACGTACCGGAGGAAGCCGCCGGCCTCCGCCCCGTCGCACACCCGGTGGTCGAAGGTGAAGGAGAGCTGGACGGTCTTGCGGACGGCCAGCGCCCCCTCGTGCACCCACGGCTTGTCGGCGATCCGTCCCACCCCGAGCATCGCGGCCTCCGGGTGGTTGAGGATCGGCGTCGAGCCGTCCACACCGAACACGCCGTAGTTGTTCAGGGTGAACGTCCCGCCCGTGACCTCGGCAGGCGTGAGCCTGCCCTCCCGGGCGGCCGCGGTCAGCCGGGCGAGTTCCCCGGCCAGCCGCGCCGTGTCCATCAGATGGGCGTCCCGGACCACGGGAACCGTCAGCCCGCGGTCGGACTGCGCGGCGAAGCCCAGGTGCACGCCCGACCACCGGACGATCTCCCCGCGCTCGGTGTCGACACTCGCGTTGAGCTGCGGATAGCGGGCCAGGCCCGCGACGCAGATCCGGGCCAGCAGGGCGAGCAGCCCGATCGGGGAGCCCCCTTCGGCCGCCAGCGCGGCACGGGCCGCCACCAGGGCGGTGGCGTCCGCCTCCACCCAGCACGTGGCGTCGGGAATCTCCCGGCGGCTGCGGGCGAACTTCGCCGCGGCGGCCGCCTGCCGGCCACGCAGCGGCACCCGTACGCCGCCCGTCCGCGCGTCCGAGCGGGCGTCCTGCTGCCGTTGCGCGCGCTGCTGTTGCGCCTGCTGCTGTCGCACGGGCCGGCGTTGTTCGTGGTGCTGCTGTTCCCGCACCTCTGCCTGTGCCTGCTCCTGCCGGCGGATCGCCGTCTCGACGTCGCAGCGCAGGACCAGGCCGCCGGGACCCGTACCGGGCACGCCGCGCAGATCCACGCCGTGCCGCCGGGCCAGCCCGCGTACCAGCGGCGAGATCACGTCACGGGGGCCGGCCCCCGCCGCCGCGCCCCCCCCGCCGGCGGCCCGGGCGGGGGGACCGGGTGCGGGCCCCGCCGGGGGCGCGCCTACCCGCCCCGCGCCCGCGGACCGGCGGGCGGGCCCGGCCGCCGACGCACCGCGGCGCCTCGGCGTCTCCCGGGTCCCGTAGCCGACCAGGACGTTGCCCGAGCCGCCCGCCGCCGCCAGGGGCGTCTCGACGGTGACCGCGATCACCGGTTGCCCGACGGCCAGGACGTCGCCCTCCCCGCCGTACAGATGGGAGACCACGCCCGCGTACGGGCAGGGGAGTTCCACGGTCGCCTTCGCCGTCTCCACCTCGACCACCGGCTGGTCGACGGCGACCAGGTCACCGTCCGCGACCAGCCACCGCACGATCTCGGCCTCGGTCAGCCCCTCGCCGAGGTCCGGCAGCACGAACTCACGCACCGACGGCATAGCGCTCACCACCGCTCGGCGTCCCGCTCCCGCTGCCACGGTGGGCGTCCGGCCACTGCAGCCGGCGGACGGCGTCGAGGATCCGGTCCACACCGGGCAGGTGGTGCCGCTCCAGAAGCGGCGCCGGATACGGGATGTCGAGGCCGGCCACCCGCAGCACGGGCGCCTCCAGGTGGTGGAAGCAGCGCTCGCTCACGCGGGCGGCGATCTCCGCCCCGGCCCCGCCGAAGCCGGAGGCCTCGTGCACCACCACGGCCCGCCCGGTGGCGCGGACCGCCGCGCACACCGTCTCGTCGTCGAACGGCACCAGGCTGCGCAGGTCGAGGACGCCCACGTCCAGGCCCTCCTCGCGCGCCGCTTCGGCCGCCTCCAGGCACACCGCCAGGCTCGGTCCGTACGTGATGAGCACGGCCGCGGTCCCGGTGCGGCGCAGGACGGCCCGCCCGATCGACGGCACCGCGGCGACCGGCTCGGCCGGCGACCAGTCCTCCTTCGACCAGTAGCAGCGCTTGGGCTCCAGGAAGACCACCGGATCGTCGGAGGCGATGGCCTGCCGGAGCAGCCCGTACGCGTCGCCCACGGTTGCCGGCGCCACCACGTGCAGCCCCGGCGTGCTCATGTAGTACGCCTCCGAGGAGTCGCTGTGGTGCTCCACGCCGCCGATCCCGCCGCCGTAGGGAACGCGGATCGTGATCGGCATCGGCAGCCGGCCCCGGGTCCGGTTGCGCATCTTCGCGACATGGCTGACCAGTTGCTCGAACGCCGGATAGGCGAAGGCGTCGAACTGCATCTCGACGACCGGGCGCAGGCCGTACATGGCCATGCCGACCGCGGTGCCGAGGATGCCCGACTCGGCCAGCGGGGTGTCCATGCACCGGTCGTCGCCGAACTCCGCCGCCAGTCCGTCGGTGATCCGGAAGACACCGCCCAGGGCGCCCACGTCCTCGCCCATGACGTGCACGGTCGGATCGTCGCGCAGGGCGTGGCGCAGCGCGGTGTTGAGCGCCTTGGCCATGGTGGTCGGCGCGCTCATCGCTCCCACCCCCCGGCCCTCGGCTCCGCTCCGGATTCCGCCGCCAGCTCGGCTTCGAGCATGCTCCGTTGCTCGCACAACTGCGGTGTGCGCTGCGCGAAGACGTGCTCGAACATCTCCATGGGGTCGGCGTCCGGGTCCCCGGCCAGCGCGGCCCGCAGCCCGCCCGCCATGGCTTCGGCGGCGGCACGGGCCTGGTCTTCGGCGTCCTCGTCGAGCAGACCGGCCGCCCGCATGTGGTCCTCCAGGCGGACGACGGGGTCGTACGCCCGCCACCGCTCCACCTCGTCGTCCGTCCGGTAGCGGCCGGCGTCGTCGGCGTTGGTGTGCGCGTCGAGCCGGTAGGTCAGCGCCTCGACGAGCGTCGGCCCGCCGCCGGCGCGGGCCTTCTCGACGGCCGCCGACAGCACGCCGTGGACGGCGATCACGTCGTTGCCGTCGACCTGGACCGCGGGGACGCCGTAGCCGACGCCCTTGTGCGCGAGCGACGGAGCGGCGGTCTGCTTCGCCAGCGGCACGGAGATGGCGTAGCCGTTGTTCTGCACGAGGAAGACCACGGGCGCCCGCAGCACGCCGGCGAAGTTCAGCGCCTCGTGGAAGTCGCCCTCGCTGGTGCCGCCGTCGCCGGTCAGGGCCAGCGCCACCACGCCGTCACCGGCGAGCCGGGCCGCGTGAGCCAGGCCCACCGCGTGCGGGAGGTGCGTCGCGAGCGGGGTGCACAGCGGGGCGACCCGGTGCTCCGTGGGGTCGTAACCGGTGTGCCACTCCCCGCGCAGCAGGGTGAGCGTCCGCACCGGATCGACACCGCGGGCCACCACCGCGAGGGTGTCGCGATAGGTGGGGAAGAGCCAGTCCCGCGGCCGCAGCGCCAGGGCGGCGGCCACCTGGCACGCCTCCTGGCCCCGGCTGGACGGGTAGACGGCGAGGCGGCCCTGCCGGGTCAGCGCCGTCGCCTGCTCGTTGAACCGGCGGCCGATCACCAGCTGCCGGTGCAGCTCACGCAGCAGGGCGGGGTCCGCGTCGTCCGCCGCGGGCGTGCCCAGCACGCGTACCGGAGCACGCCCGGGCAGCAGCGGGGCCGGATCCCGTCCGGGCGGCCAGGGCGGCCCCGCCGCCGTGCGCTCGGCGGTCTGCTGGACGGTCATGAGGGGACGACCTCGGCAAGGTGCAGCACGTCGAAGTCGAAGCGCACGATCTGCCCTTCGAGTCCTCCGGTCAGCGCGGCGAACCAGACGGCGGGCCGGACGTCGGTGTGCCGGCGCTCGAGGACGACCTCGGGATCGGACGTGCTGACCTTCACATAGCCGTCCAGGTCCTCCTGGTCCATCCCGGCGATCCTGGCGGTGCGCAGGATCGGCTCGAACTCGGGGATGTCGAGTATGTAGATGGCGGGCATCAGCTGTTCTCCCTTCCCGCGTGAGTACGGACGATCTCCGCCTTGCGCCGCCACATGTCCTGCACCGTGACGTCGGGCTTGCCCACCACGTCACCCAGCGCCATGAGCGTCAGCTCGGCGTCCCGCGCGTCGACCTCGCCGAAGGGGCGGAGCGGCCGGGCGATCTCCAGCTGGATGCCGTTCGGGTCGTCGAAGTAGATCGACTCGAGGAGTTCGTGCTTCATCGGGTGGGTGACCCGCACCCCGTGCGACTTGATCTTCTCGCGCCAGGCGAGCATCTCCTCCTCGGTGTCCACGTGGAAGGCCAGGTGCCGGGACCGGTGCATGAGGTCACCGGGCGGCTCCTCCTCGGGAAGGCCGAAGAAGTAGAAGAACGCCAGGTAGTTGCCCTTGCCCAGCTCGAAGAAGAAGTGGACGAAGTCCGGGAACTCCTCCTTGAGCCAGCCCGTCGCGGTGATGGCGTGGACCAACGGCAGGTCGAGGACCTTGGTGTAGAAGTCGCACGTCGCCGCGGGATCCCAGGTGACGAGGGCGATGTGGTCGACACCGCCCAGGCGCAGCCCCCCACCGGGGTGCAGTTCGGTCATGACTTCTCCTCTGTCGCAAGTCGTTCAGGTCGTTCACGGTGTTCGCGGTGTTCGCGCTGTTCGCGTTCCTCGCGTCGTTCGCGTTCTTCGCGGGTCGCGAGCCGTTCGCGGATGGCCTTCTTGTCGACCTTGCCGACCGGGGTCAGCGGCAGGTCGGTGAGGACCTCGAGCTGTTCGGGGAGCTTGTAGTGCGCCACGCCGTGCCCCGCGAAGCGCTGCCGCACCTCGCCCAAGGAGGGTGTCTCCACGCCGTGCCGGGGCACCACGACCAGGCAGACCCGCTCGCCGAACCGGCCGTCGGGCACCGGAACCGCGACCACGCGGTCGATCCCGAGGAGCAGCCGCGTGAGGTTCTCCACCTCTTCGGCGGAGACCTTCTCGCCGCCCCGGTTGATCAGTTCCTTGCGCCGGCCCTCGACGGTCAGGTTGCCGCCGGGGTGCAGCCGCACGAGGTCCCCGGTGCGGAACCAGCCGTCCCGGGTGAAGGCCCGGGCGTTGTGCTCGTCCGCCCGGTAGTAGCCGCGCGGGGTGTACGGGCCGCGCGTCAGCAGCTCTCCCACCTCGCCGGGCGGTACGGGACGGTCCTCCTCGTCCACGATCAGGAGTTCGTCGTCGGGGCTGACCGGCCGGCCCTGGGTGCCCAGGACCAGCTCGTCCGGGTCGTCCGGGCGGGTGCAGCAGAGCAGGCCCTCGGCCATCCCGTAGAGCTGCTGCAGCTGTCCGCCGAGCCCCTCGCGCACCCGCCGGGCGAGCTCCGGGTCCACCACCGAACCGCCGATGGTCACCAGGCGCAGGCTGGTGAGGTCGTACGGGCGGCTCGCCGCCTCCGCCACCCACTGCTGGGCGACGGCCGGCACGACCGCCACGTCGGTGACGCCCTCCGCCTCGACCGCGCCCAGCGCGGTGCGCGGCTGCGGGGACGGCACCAGGACGACCGTGCCGCCGCCGTACAGGGTGCCGAGGATGCCCGGGCAGCCGAGCACGGCGTTGTGGCCGACCGGCAGCGCCGCCAGGAACACCGTCGACCCGTCGAAGCCCGAGACCTCCGCGCTGCGCCGGATGTTGTACGCGTAGTCGTTGTGCGTCCGGGCGATCAGCTTCGGCAGCCCCGTCGTCCCGCCGGACAGCAGGAACAGGGCGACGTCGTCGGGGTGCGGCTGGTCGGCGTCGAGCGCGCGGCCGCGCTCCGCGGTGTCGGGCCCGGGCGCCAGGAGCAGCGCCAGGTCCAGGTGCGCGGGGTCGGACGGGACGCCCTTGACGAGCACCCCGCACTCCCACGGCACGGCCGCGGCCAGGCGCGCGGCCAGCTCCTGGTGGTCGAAGTCCCGCCAGCGGTCCGGTACGACGAGCAGCTTCGCCCCGGCGTGCCGGAGCAGGTAGTCGAGCTCGTGCTCGCGGTGCGCGGTCAGGGCCAGGACCGGTACGACGCCGGACCGGAAGCAGGCCAGTACGAGGGCCACGAACTCCCAGGAGTTGGGCAGCTGGACCAGGATCCGGTCGCCCCGGCCGAGGCCCCGCTCGCGCAGCGCCACGGCCAGCGCGTCGGCGTGCGCGGCGAGTTCGCGATACGTGAGCCGGAGCTCGCCGTCCACCAGCGCGGTCCGGTCCCCGTACTCCTGCGCCCACTGCCCCGGCCAGTGGCCGAGCGCCCGGTCGGCCCAGTGGCCCGCGGCCCGGTAGCGAGCCGCGAACTCGGCGGGCCACGGCACGGTTCCGGGCTGCGGGGCGGTTGCGGGGTGCGGCGCCGTTGCGGGACGGGGCGCCGCTTCGGGCTGCGGGGCCGGTCCGGCCTCCGCCGCCGTTCCATGCTCCGGTGCCGGTGCCGGCCGGGCGGCACTGTGGGGGCCGGGGCCGCCGGACGTGCCGGCGGCCCCTTCCGTCACGGCGGTCATGCGCCGGCCACCGCCTGCGCCGGTATGCCGGCCGCGGCGGCCTCGTCGCCCTCGGCGGCGGAGTCGGCCGGGGCGAGGCACTCGACCAGGTACTCGGCGATCGCGAGGACCGTGGGCCGGTTCCACAGCAGGGTCGCGGGCAGGCTCAGCCGGAACAGGCGCTCCAGGCGGCGGCGCACGGCCACCGTCATCACCGAGTCGAGGCCCATCTCCAGCAGCGGGCGCTGCAGGTCGAGCTCCTCGGGGGCCAGCTTGATCTCACCGGCCACCTGCACGCGCACCTCGTCGACGAGCAGCGCGAGCAGCTCCTCGGGCGCGTACTGCGTCCAGTCCTGGCCCTCGGCCGCGTCGCCCTCGGAACCGTCCTCCACGGCCGCGAGTTCCCGCGTCAGCGGGATCCGGCGCGGACCGCCGTCCATGGCGATCTGCCGGAACACGGCGTAGTGGGAGGCCCCGAAGCGCTCGGCGTACTCCCAGGCCCGCAGGGCCTCGGTGGCCGAGATCTCGGCCTGCCCGAACGCGGCGAGCTCGGCGGAGATGAAGTCGGACGAGGCCGACATGCCCAGGCCGCGCCAGGACGTCCAGCCGAAGCTGACCGTGTCGTCGTGGCCGGCGGCCCGCCGGTGCCGGGCCAGCGAGTCCAGGAAGGCGTTGGCCGATCCGTACGAGGCCTGGCCGGGGAACTGGAAGAGGTAGCCGCAGGAGGAGAACAGGACCATGAAGTCGACGCTGCCCGCGGGGAAGAGCTCGTCGAGCGCCAGCGCGCCGTCCACCTTCGGCCGCAGGACCTTGCCGAGCGAGTCCTCGTCGAGGTCCACCACCATCTGGCCGTCGACGACACCGGCCGCGTGCACCACGCCCCGGATCGGCGGCAGTCCGAGCTCGGTCGAGCTGAGCACCTTCCGCGCCTGCTCCACGTCGGAGATGTCGAGGGACACGACCGCCACCGTGACGCCGAGGCCCTCCAGGGCCCGTACGGCCTCGATCTGGCCGCGGACCGTCGGGTCCTGCTGGGCGTCCCACTCCGAACGCTCCGGGAACGGGCGCCGTCCGGCCAGCACCAGGCGGCGGGCGCCCCGGCCGGCCAGCCAGCGCGCCACCTCCAGGCCCAGCGCGCCGAGGCCGCCGGTGACCAGGTACGTGCCCTCCGGCCGGCACTCGACGGGGGCGCGCTCCGGCTTGCCGTCCACGGCCAGCAGGACCGAGCTCGCCGGCAGGCCGTCGCGGATCGCGATCACGTCCGCCTCGGGACGGGTGCGCAGCACCTCGACGAGCGGACCGAACGCCTCCGGCGCGGCCGGGTCGAGGTCGACGATGCCGCCCCACAGGTCGGGGTGCTCGGCCGCGACGATCCGGCCGAGGCCCCAGGCGGGGGACTGGGCCAGGGCCGCGCGGTCCGCGCTCTCCCGGACACCGGTCGTGACGGACCAGATCCGCGGGCGTCCCGCCGCGACGGCGACGATCCGCTGCACCGCGCGCCCGAGGCTCCAGGCCGTGTCGTGGGCGGCCCGCGCCACGGCGTCCTCGCCGGCCGGCGCCGCCGGGGCCACCAGGACCGCGGTGGTGTCGGTGAGCCGTCCGCCCAGGGCGTCGAGCCCGTCCGGACCGGTCACGGCGTGGAACTCCAGGCCGGCCCGCGCGCACTCCTCGGCGAGCGCGGCCTGCGCCGCCGGGTTCGCGCCGACGGCCACCACCGTGTCCAGGGGGCGGGCGGCGGGCAGTTCGAGCGGACGCCAGACGATCTCGTGGACCAGCTGGCGGGGCGAGGCGGTGGCGCTCGGGTCGCCGGTCAGGACGGTGAGGCGGATCCCGGTGACGTTCGCGATGACGTTGCCGTCCATGTCGGCGACGACCACGTCGAGGGTGTCGGCACCGTCCGCGGCCTCGCTCGCCGTGACCTGGACGTTGGCCCGCTGCGGCGGCTCGCCGATCAGCGCGAGGCGCGCGATGTGCGAGGGCATCCGCAGGATCGGCTCGCCGAGGAAGAGCACCGAGGTGATCGTCATGGCGCCGTCGAGCAGCGAGGCCCACGTCGCCGTGCCCTCCTCGCCGGTGTCGATCACGGCGAACAGCTCGTGCGGGCCGCCGCGCCGCAGTTCCTTGATCTCCCACGGGAAGCCCATACCGGCGACACCGATCTGGGCCACCCGCTCCAGGACGTAGTCCGTGCTCACCTCCTCGGCGCAGCGGGTCCGTGCCGCTTCGAGGTCGAAGCGGTCGTCCAGGACGCCGCCGGCCGGGTCGATCGAGGCCGTGGTGTGGGTGAGCCACGACTCCTCGGTCTCCTGCGTGCCCTCCTCGTTGATGCGCGAGGAAAGACGCAGGGTCGAGTCCTGGTAGGAGATCTGGATGTCACGCGGGACGGTGACGGCGACGGGCACCTTCAGGCCCACGTCGACCAGTGCCGGGCGCCGGCCGTCGTGCGCGGTCACGCCGGCCTGTGCCAGCGCCTCCAGGAAGGTGTTCATCAGCACCGCGGCCGGGATGATCTCCACGTTGTGCACCGGGTGGTGGCCCGGGTACGGGCGGCTCTCCTCGTCGAGGTAGGTCTGCCACAGCCACAGCGGCGTGCTGCCGGCGATTCTGGTCGCGCCGCCGAGCAGGGTGTTGACCTTCGGGTCGTGCTGCAGCACCCGCCGGCCGCCGCCGGGCTGCGTGTCCTTCCAGTACGTCTGGTGCTGCCAGGCCACGGACGGCAGTTCGGCGAGCTCCGCGCCCGTGAACAGGGCGTCGAGGTCGGCGGTCACACCGGCGCAGTGCAGGGCGGCCAGGTTGGCGAGCAGCGTGACGCGGTCCGGCGTGTTGCGGCGCAGCGTCCCGGTCACGGTGGCGTCGTCGACGCCGAGCTCGCCGAGGGTCTCGTTGACCGAGTGGGAGACGATCGGGTGGCTCGACACCTCCAGGAAGTGCCGGTGCCCGTCCTCGACGGCCGCGGCCACGGCCTGGGAGAAGCGCACCGGGTTGCGCAGGTTGCCGGGCCAGTACGAGGCGCCGAGGTCGACCTCGGCCCGCGGGTCGTCGAGCGAGGTGGAGTAGAAGGCGATCTCGGGCCGGCCGCCGGTCAGGTCGTGCATCACCGAGGGCAGTTCGGCCGCGAAGGGGTCCATCTCCGAGGAGTGGAAGGCGATGTCGGCCTGGACCCGGCGGACGACGAGGTCCTGCTCGGACTCCCACTGCCGCACGGTCTCCTCGACGGCGGCGACGCTGCCGGCGATCACCGTGGAGATCGGCGAGGCGGAGATGGCGGCCGTGACACCGGACTTCCCGGCGAGGCGCGCGGCGACCTCGTCGAAGGGGAGGTTGACGAGGGCCATCGCGCCCTTGCCGGCGGCCGGACGCATCATCAGGGCCCGGCGGCAGACCAGGCGGGCGCCGTCGAGCAGGGGCATGCCGCCCGCCGTGACGGCCGCCGCCAGCTCGCCGATGGAGTGGCCGATGACGGCGGCGGGCCGCACCCCGAGGGAGCGCCACACCGCGGCGAGGCCGACCTGGACGGCGTACGTCACCGGCTGGACGACCTCCGGGCCCTCCAGGGTGTCGCCCTCCAGGATCGCGCGGGCGGTGAAGCCGAGCTCCTCCTGGTAGACCGGCCCGAGTTCGTCGATGACCCGCGCGAAGGCGGGCTCCGCCGCGAGCAGGTCGCGGCCCATGCCGATCCACTGGGCGCCCTGCCCGGCGAAGATCCACACCGCGTCCTTCGGCGTCGCCTCGGCGGTGCCAGCGGTCACGCCCGCGATCTCCTCGCCCGCGGCGAGCGAGCGCAGCGCGGCGACGAGTCCGGCACGGTCCTCGGCCACCACCGCGCCGCGGTGGGTCAGATGGGTGCGGCGGGCGGCCAGCGTGTGGCCGACGGCGTCCAGGGAGACCTCGTCGCCCGCCTCCTCGAGCCAGTCGGCGAGGCGCGAGGCGTTGGCGTCGAGGCCCTTCTTGGAGGCACCGGAGACCGGGAACAGCCACGGCGCCCGACGGCCGCCGCCGTCCTTCGCCTCCGAGCGCGCCGATCCGGCCGGGGCCTCGGCGGGCTCCTCCAGGATGACGTGGCCGATCGTGCCGCCGAAGCCGTAACCGGAGACTCCGGCGCGGCGCGGCTCGCCCGAGGCGGGCCAGCTGGTGGGCTCGGTGACCACCTTCAGGCCGTTGGTGTCCCACGGGATGGCCGGGTTCAGCTCGGCGCAGTTCAGGCTCGGCGGGATCTCGCCGTGCTGGAGCGCCAGGACGGCCTTGATGACGCCGGCGACGCCCGCGCCCGCCTCCAGGTGGCCGATGTTGGTCTTGACGGAGCCGATCAGCAGCGGCTCGCCGTCGGGCCGCTCGCTGCTGAGGACCTCGGCCAGGGCGCCGGCCTCGATGGGGTCGCCGACGTTGGTGCCGGTGCCGTGCGCCTCGACGTAACCGATCGAACCCGGGGCGATCCCGGCGGTCTTGTAGGTGTGCCGCAGCAGGTCGGCCTGCGCCTCCCGGCTGGGCTGCATGATCCCGTTGGTGCGGCCGTCCTGCATGATGCCGGTGCCGCGGACCACGGCGAGGACGCGGTCGCCGTCGGCGACGGCGTCCGAGAGGCGCTTGAGCACGAGCGCGCCGGCGCCCTCGCCGCGGCCGTATCCGTCCGCGTCCGCGGCGAAGGACTTCGAGCGCCCGTCGGGGGAGCAGGCACCCGCGATGTCCATGATCATCGTGACGGCCGGGTGCACCATCGCGTTGACGCCGCCGGCGATGGCCAGCGAGGTCTCGCCCGTGGCGAGCGCCTGGCAGGCGAGGTGCAGCGCCACCAGGGAGGCGGAGCACGCCGTGTCCACCGCCATGCTGGGACCGCGCAGGTCCAGGTGGTACGAGATCCGGTTGGCCGCGGCGCAGTGGACCGCGCCGATGCCGGTCCACGCCTCGATCCGCGGCAGGTCCTCCATCAGCCGCCGGCCGTAGTCCTCGGTGCCGATGCCCACGTACACGCCCGTGTCGCCACCGGCGAGCAGGTGCGGCGGGATGCCGGCGTGTTCGAGGGCCTCCCACGCCACCTCGAGCATGAGGCGGTGCTGCGGGTCCATCTGCTCGGCCTCGCGGGGCAGGATCCCGAAGAAGCCGGCGTCGAATCCCGCCACGTCGTCGAGGAACGCGCCCACCCGGGTCGTGTTCCGCAGCGCCGCGGCGTTCTCGGCGCTCGCCTCGACGTACTTGGCCCAGCGCTCCTCGGGGATCTCCGAGACGCCGTCCCGGCCCTCGATGAGCATGTTCCAGAATTCCTCGGGCGAGTGGGCGCCACCGGCGAAGCGGCATCCCATGCCGATGATCGCGATGGGTTCGGTCCTGCCGCCTTCGTCGACTGACAGTGCCTTGGTCTCGGACATGCGCAAGTCATCCTTACGGTCAAATGTGGTCATACCGAATGTCATGGGGCATCAGCGATCGGCCCAGGTCCTCAGGGAGGGCATGGGTTCTCAGGGACACGGGAGGAGAAGCGTGGGTGGGAGGGGCGCCGGCCAGGGCCCGTCCGACGGGTGGGGGTCGGAACGGACGGGCCCTGGCCGGCCGGATGGGGCCGGACGGGATCCGGGCGGCGGGGACAGGGGACCCGGACCCGCCCGGGGCGCCCGGCGCCTGGCCGGACGGCGACGGTCTCTAGAGCACCGCGCCGGGAGCGGCCGGGGGAGAGGCCAGGGGAACGGCCGGCGGAACGGCCGGCGGAACGGCCAGGGGAGAGGAGACGACCAGATCGATCCGTCCGGTGATCAGTGCCAGATGGATCCGGGTGGGCCAGGAGTCGGCGGCGGTCGTCCCCGGCAGGTCCAGCGCCCACCCGGCGGGGACCGTGACCGCCACGGCGGCACCGGTCTCGGTCCTGATCCGGCCGGCGTGCCCGAGGAGCCGGTGCCAGCCGACGGGCCGTTCCAGGTTGGTGGTCAGGAGTACGCACTCGACGCCACGGGCCACCAACGCCCGTACCGCACCGAGCAGTTCGTCGCCCGCGGGCGCCCATTCGTCGGCCGCGGGACACACCACCTCACCGAAGAGCGGGGCAGCGCACCCTTCCGTACCGCCTTCCGCGCCGCCGTCGGCGGAACCGGCAGCCGGCTCCGGGTGCGGCGGTACGGGCAGGCCGAGCGAGAGCCCGGGCCGCTGCCTGGCGAGGACCAGGGCGGCTCCCCGCGCCTCGGCGGCGCACAGGGCCGCCTCCCGGTCGCCGCAGTCCTCCGGCAACACCTCGACGAGACGGTTGCGGAGCCGGACGGAACCCAGCAGCAGGGGTTCCGTGACCGCGTTCGGCCGCAGCTCCCCGGCAGCCGCCGCCGGCGCGGATCCGGCGCCGCCGCCCGACGTCCGGTAGGCGGCCTCGGCCTCGTCGACCCGGTCGGGGAAGCGGCGGCGCAGCCCCTCGTAGGACAGTGCGGAGGTCCGGGTCATGAAGTGCAGACCGAACTGCGCGGGCGCCATGTGCAGACGCCGCCCGAACGTCTCCCACCAGCGCATGCTCGGCTCCGCCCACTCCTGGGTGCGGGCCACCGGGCCGCGGCGTTCGCTCTCGTACTCGGCGAACGCCGGTCCCGGATCGGTGTTGCGCTGGAGCGCCGCCGCGAGCGAGATCGCGTCCTCCATCGCCATCTTGGTACCGGAGCCGACCGTGAAGTGCGCGGTGTGGGCGGCGTCGCCGAGCAGGACCGCGTTGCCCTCGGACCACCGCTCGTTGTGCACGGTCCGGAAGGTGGACCAACGGCTCCGGTTGCCGATCAGCGGATGCCCGCCGAGATGTTCCGCGAAGATCTCACCGAGCTGGGCCAGGGCCTCCTCGTCGCTGCCGCCCGGATTCCGCGAGAAGTCCCCGGCGCGGTCCATCCCGGACGCCTTCCAGGTGCCCGGATCGGTCTCGACGACGACGGTCGTCATGCCGTCCGCGTACGGGTAGGCGTGGCCGGCGAAGTGCCCGTGCTCCGTCTCGACGAACGCGAACGTCGCCGCGTCGAACGGGGCATGGGTGCCCAGCCACATGTACGGGGACGAGCCGTGCCGCACGGAGGTGCCGAAGCGCTCCGGATCCACGTCCCGGTGGGACGAGTTCGCCCCGTCCGCGTAGACCACGACATCGGCCTCGTCGAGGCTGCCGGGCGCCACGAGCTTCCCGAAGTGGAGCGTGGCGCCGGCCTTCGCGGCCTGCTCCCGCAGGATCAGCAGCAGCGCCCGGCGCGAGATGCTGGAGAAGTCGAACCCGCCGTACCGCAGCGTGGCCCGCGGATGCCGCAGCTCCATGTCCGACACGGCCACGCTCGCGGCGACGATGCGCGCGTGGGTCTCCTGGTCGTTCCTGCGCAGCTCGGACATCGTCCGGGCCGAGAAGACCACACCGAAGCCGGACGCCTCGTCGGGAGCGTTCCGCTCGTACACGTCGACCGATACGGCGGGCCTCGCCATACGGATCAATCGCGCCAGGAACAGCCCTGCGGGCCCGCCCCCGACGACGGCGACCTTTCTCCAACCCCCGGTCAACGCGGCCCCCTCGTTCCTTTGCACGATCAAGTTCCGGCCGATCATGCACGGCGCGTGTCGAGCCTCCGTTGAGCGGATGTTGAGCGGCCTGGACGGGGGCGTTGGGGGCGCTGAGGGGGGAGTCAGGGGGCGCGCGGGTGGACGACGTCGGCGAAGGGGATGGAGGCCTGGCCCCTCACGGTAAGCAGGTCGAAGCGGCGGTCCTCCTGCTCGGATTCCTTGCCCTCTGAGCTCCTCTGCCCGCTGAACGTCGAAATGGAGGCGCCCCAGGTGGAGTCGTCCGTGCCGACGCCCCACCACGAGGTCACGTAACGGGGCTTGCGCGTAACAGCGATCATGTTGCTGCTGTACTTCAATTCACCGTGGTAGTAGAGCGAGTAGCCGCATTCCTCCGGGTCGCAGTAGAACACCGACTTCTTGTCCCACGACTTGTGTGCGGTTCCGAAGGCATCCAGGTCGACCGATCCGTGGTCCTTCCTCATGGCCGATGCGGTGACGTTGGCTTCCAGCACGTCGTACTTCGCCGCACTGGGCACCTCGACCATTTTCTGCGTGCTGTATTCCTGGCCCGGTTCGAACCGATACCCGGGGCCGGTGAAAGGGCCGGTGCCGAGGACCGACCACTCGAAGGACTCGACGTGGCGGGCGACGTCCCCTCCCAGTCCCTGCTCCGGATTCGCCCGCTCTTCCAGTACGTTCTGGAGATTCTGCAGCTCGGTGCTCTTCTCGGCATACGATCCCGTGCGCCCGTACACCTTCCAGCCGTCGGCAAGGATGTACAGCGGGACGGTCCCGCTGTTCTTCAGGTGAAGCGTCACGGGCACGTGGATGACGGGCCGTTCGAGGTCTTTCCGCGGGGTTCCGTAGTGCACCTCCAGTACCAGGTTCGCGGGTGCGGCGGTCGGCTGGTACAGGGTTGAATAGGCGAAGTTTCCCCCGGCCAGAATCGCCGTGATCGCCACCCCGGTCGCGATTTTCGTGGGGTGCGGAGTGCCACGCCAGACCTTCTCGCGAACGACCACCCACAGCGCCCACAGGGACCAGAAGAAATGCGGGAAGAAGGCCAGCGTGTAAATCGTGGCTTCGGTTTCCTGGAACCACAGGAAGACGAGCAGGGTCGTGACGGTCACCGCGATGAGAACGCCGACGAGGACGATGGCCCCAGAGATGTTCAGACGTCGTTTCCCCCAGTGGTCGAAGGTCGCGATGGCCGCCACGCCTTCGGTCACCCCTCCGAGGATGAACAGGTAGCCCGTCATCCGCCCCGCGAACGTCATCGCGTCGAAGGCGTCCGGAACGCCGATGACGATCAGCAGGGCCATGCACGCCACCAGCCCGAACGCCATCACCCCGATGGTCGAGCGCCTGCGCCCCGTAAGGTCCGGCCACACGTCGCTGCCGCCACCCGACCAGCACACCTGCGACCTGTCCTCCAGGTCCAGGTCCCGCGGGTAGCCGTGGTTGCGCAGAATGCGCCGCAGGTCCCGCACAGACCACGCGCGGTCGACCGTCTCTGCCCCGACCCGCACCTCGCGCAGCCCTCGGTTGTCCGGCGGAAGCACTGTGACCCTGGCCTGGCGTTCCATGCCCCCCAGACTCCCCGCCGCCCGCCCGCCGCGCAGCCAGAGCTGCCCCGTTGGAGTGCCGAGCCGCTCTCCGGCTGTGGCCGGCGTCGGACCTCGACGACAGTGGCGCGCCCGCCGCGCAGTGCGGCGACGGCGGCAAGAAAGAAGAAACCCGCCTCAGTGTTCCACTGAGACGGGTTTCCCCGGCGCTTCGGCGCTTCGGCACCTCAGCCGGGCAGTTCCTGCCCGCGTGCCTTCCGGAACATCTTGACGAGCAGGTCCCGGGTGCCTTCGAGCATCGAGGCGAGGAAGATGACCGCGCCGCCGACGATCTGCGACAGGCCCAGCGCCTCGCGGTTGACGAGACCGAACAGGCTCGCGAACACCAGGTCGAGATTGAAGATCACGGAGGTGCGCGCATTGCCGACACGCCGCTGGAAACGGGTCTGGAGGTAGATCGCCAGGGCGGTCGACATGACTCCCATGAAGACGATCGCGATCCAGACGTTGGTGTGGGTCAGCGGCTCCAGGTCGCGCTGGAACGGGAAGTAGAGCAGCGCCACCGTCCCGAACAGGATCTGGAAGAAGCCCAGTGCCAGTCGGTTCACCTCACCCGGCCCGGAGGTCAGCTTTCCGATCAGGCAGATGGTCATGGCGATGGCGAAGGCGGCGAACGCGCCCCACAGATAGCCGACGGAGAGGTCGTCCAGATCCGGTCCGAGGACGATCAGCGCGCCGACGATACCGACGGCGACGGACGCGAGATCCATCTTCGACGGCCGCCCCTGGCCGAGCAGGGGCATGATGAAGGGGATGAACGCGATGCTCATCGTCACGCAGAACGCGGTGCTCGCCGAGGAGAGGTAGTGCAGCGCGTAGCTCTGGCTGATGATGTTGAGCGCGCTGAACAGGCCGATCACCAGGCCGCCGAGGACCGCCTTGCGGTTGGCCCGCAGGGCGACCGGGAGGGCGAACGGCAGCATGGCCACCATGGCCACCAGCGAGCGGGCGAACGCGTACAGACCCGGGTCGACCACAGCCACGGCGTTGTGCGTCAGCGGGAAGCCGATGCCCCAGATGAGCGGGATCGAGAAGATCGCCAGTAGGGCGACGCGATCGGTCTTCTTCTCCGCTTCCAGCACAGGCTCAGCGGTAGTCGACGTACCCATAGAACTTCCCCGGCTCGTAGTTCCAAGTGACGGTGCGGTGCGTCTCCCCGAGCAGCATTTCCGCACGGCGCAGGTCACGGGAGACGAGCAGGCGCTGCAGCCAGCGGTCGGTCCCGTCGTAGCGGGCCTTGAAGGCGGTCCTGCCGTGCACGGTCTTGAGGTTGTCGAGCAGGAGGATCTCTCCGGGGCCGAGATCCACCTCGTACATGCTCTCGTGCAGGACCTTGCGCAGCCTGTCGAGCGCGGCCTGGGCGTGCGGGTTCGTGCCGGCGATGTACTCGTCGTCGTACGCGATCATGGGCGACGCGGGGTCGCCGAACAGGACGCGGATCAGCGGGCCGTTGCCACGCTCGGCGTTGCTGTTGCCGAAGTTGTAGTCCACGCTCGTGCGGAACTGGAACTCGCCGAGCGTGGCGATGTCCTCCTCGCTCAGCAGCGGCAGGATCTCGTCCGCTCCGATCGCGAGTGTCTTGGCGACCCCGGCGGGGTCCCTCCGCAGCCCGCTGAGCATCAGGTAGTCGGGCTGAACCGGGTGGTAGATGTTCTCGTTGTGCAGATCGAGAACGATGGCCGAACTGTCCGAGGATATGTTCGTCTCGTTGTGCTTCGCCGGGCGCACGTTGTGGATCATCGCGCCGTTGCGCTCCTGGCTGTAGCTGAAGGGTTCGCCCAACAGCTTGCCGAGCATGATCAGCGTGAACTCGCTGTAGTAGGTGCCCTTCCCGTTCTCGATGTCCGCCGTGGACTCCGTGGTGGGAATGAGATCGGGGTCGACCGGGGCGTTGCGCAGGAGCAGACGGCCGCCGGGAGCACCGTTCCGCTTGAAGTCGAGCAGCTCGCGGACGTCCTCGTAACCGAGTGCGGCGATAGCCTCCTCGGCGAACGTCGCCGCACGCTCGAACTCGTGGTAGGGGTTGCTCAGTACGGCGTAACGCCGGACCACGTCCGACCACGAGGAGAGGTCGACGGTCGTCATGGGGGTGTCGGTACGTGTCACAGGGCTGCCCTCGCAGTCTCGCCGCCGTCGACGATGTAGTGCTGACCGGTCATGAAGCGGGCGTCGTCGGACGCCAGGAATGCCAGGAAGGCCGCGATCTCCGAAGGGTCGGCGTGCCGGCCCAGCGGGATGTTCGCGTTGACCTGCTCGAACATCTCCTCGGTGTATTCGGCCTTCTGCATCGGCGTCAGCACCGCACCCGGGCAGAGCGCGAGCACGCGGATCCGCGGCGCGAGCTCGTCGGCCATCGTGCGGGAGAGCGCCAGGATCCCCGCCTTGGAGGCGTTGTAGTCCGCGTAGTGCGGGAACGAGGCAAGGGCGTTGATCGAGGACATGTTCACGATCACGCCTTCGGACATGCGCCGCACGGCCTCGCTCGCGACGTAGAAGACGCCGTTGAGGTTGGTGCCGATCACGTTGCGCCACTGGGCGGGCGTGATGGAGCGGAAGCTCTCGTGCCGGACGCTGATTCCCGCGTTGTTGATCAGTACGTCGAGCCGGGGAAAGGTCTTGTCCAGTTCCTGGAAGGCCTCGGCCACCGCGACGTCGTCGGAGACGTCGACGGTGATCGCCGTCTCGATCTGGGGGATCGCCGCCCGGGTCTTTTCGATCGCCTGCACATCGCGGTCGAAGATCGCCACATGCGCGCCCTCTTCGACGAACCTCTGCACGGTGGCCTGCCCGATACCGCTGGCGCCGCCCGTGACGAGAACGTTCTTTCCTTGCAGTCCTTGCATGAAGGATTTCTCCTGGGTGTCGAATCGGATCAGATCTGCTCGAAGACGTTGCGGTCCGGGATCTCGAAGTTCACCGGCCACTGTCCGGAATCGACACGCTTCTTGATGTACGGGAAGTCTCGGTAGAGCTGGCCGAGCAGATGGTGACCCACGACGATCTTCTCGTCGCTCTCCCCGAAGGCCGGCAGGACGCTCAGCTCGGTCTCGAAGTCGAGGTTCATGAAGAAGGGGAAGCTGTAGCGCTCTTCGCCGGTCGTCGCGACGCGGTGCAGAAGCGACTTCAGGCGCCCCCCGGTCAGGAATTCCAGCATGTCGCCGGCGAGCACGAGGAGCGTGTTCTTGAAGACCGGCATGTCGCGCCAGGACCGCGTGGCGCGGTCGTAGGCCACCAGTCCGGGCGAGGTCTGGTGGATGAGCGTGAACAGCTCGTAGTCGGTGTGGGCGCCCATGGTCGTGTCGTCACGCTCGACGAGGACGTCGTTGGCCAGGTAGTGGATCAGACGCAGCTGCGAGGCCGGGCGGGTGATCCACGGCTCGAAGTAGTCCTTGTCCTGCTGGGCGCCGCGCGCGAGCAGCTCCAGGATGTCCCGGGAGATGCGGAAGTTGGCCTCGTAGTACGACTGCAGGGTCTTGGCCATGCCGTCGACCTCGTCCGGGTAGCGGTTGGGCCCCACGAGCTCGAAGCCGAGGCTGCGCTCGGCCGGCAGCGGGTCGCAGTCGTAGCCGATGTCGAAGGCCTCGTAGGCCCGGATGCTCTCGTCGCTGTACGCGCCCTTCTCGGTGACGGGGACATAGCCGCGATGGTTGTCCGAGTCGCCGATGTAGTGGCTCATCTTCGATTCCGTCGGGAGAGCGAAGAAATCGTGCGAGACGTTCTGAAGGTTCTTGAAGAGCTGCGGCGAGATGGCCTGATCAAGGTCGCCGAGATAGAAGTAGCTGTTCTCGGCCAGTGTTTCCAGGACCTGAGCGGGACTTACGTCACCGGAAAGTATGCCCCGGTAGCTGAGGACCGGAAAAGAGTGAATCGCCATGCGTGAAATCCCCCTGGCCTCCGGGCCGACGCAGGCGGCCCCGGAGGCATTCGAGCTAATTCAGTGTGCGGTCGTCGATTCTTTGGGCCGCCACTAGGTCATTGGCGTGGCGGCTTTGAACGCGGCGTCATTCTTGCCAAGAGCTCGAAGGCGAGTCAACGACGATCGACGATCATCCACAGGGCGGTGTCCGATAGTCGGAGCGCGCAGGGGTGTTATGTGCGTGTACGTGAGGGTCGCCGGAGGCGAGTTGTGGCCACTTTGGCCGTAACCCCTCCATTGTTGCGTGACGGCCGTCACAGTATGTTTTCGGCAAAGTGTTACCGGTGGTCATTCGATATGAAACAGCGCCGACACAAAGGAAACGATGGGTGACAGAAAGGGGAGGGCTTGATTCCAATTCTGGTGAATGTGTATCGGTGCAGGTTGATGCAGGTTGATGCGGGTCGATTGAGTGCGAGCAGTTCACGCGAGCACCGCCCCGGCCCCGCCGGCCCCTCGGCCGCCTCGTGCGGTTGGGTCGTATACGGGCGCCGTGGCTCCATGGGCTGCACGCGCCCTGCTGGCGGCCGGTGCCGACAAGCGCGCTGTGGCCCCATGGGAAGGCGCAGGCTGGGCCTGAACGCAGTTGTGATGTCAGACCGCTGGGTGTTCGCGCGGCAGAGGCTCGCGTACGAATGCGGTACATCGCTCGTCGCCTGAACGCCGGGGCGGCAGCGCGTACAACAAGACCCCGTTTCCAGCGTTTCCGCTGATCACGGGGTCTGTGTGGCACTTCCTGCGAAGTGCCCCCGGCAGGATTCGAACCTGCGCACACGGCTCCGGAGGCCGTTGCTCTATCCCCTGAGCTACGGGGGCTTCGCCGCTTCTCGCGGCGACGGGAAGAACACTACCAGCTCTCGGAGGGTGCCTGTGAACAGGTATTTCCGGGGCGTCACGGAGGCGGCGTTCGCTCGCACGGGTCAGAAGTGGGCAAAAGCCGGACGCGGCCGCTCCCCGCGACCTACTCTCGACGTGTGTCAGGGGTGTCCGGGCGGGTGCTGGTTGTGGACGACAACCGGGTGATCCGTCAGCTGATCAGGGTCAATCTCGAACTCGAGGGGTTCGAGGTGGTGACCGCGGCCGATGGTGCCGAGTGTCTGGATGTGGTGCATCAGGTCTGTCCTGATGTGGTCACCCTCGACGTCGTCATGCCCCGCCTCGACGGGCTGAAGACCGCCGCGCGGCTGCGGGAGGATCCGCGGACGAGCCATCTGCCGGTCGCGATCATCAGCGCCTGCACCGAGTACGAGACGGACGGCGCCGGTGTCTCCGGAGTCGACGCGTTCCTCGCGAAGCCCTTCGAGCCGGCCGAGCTCGTCCGGGTCGTACGGCAGCTCATGCACCGGGAGCCGCGGGAGCCGCGGGAGCCGCGGGAGCGGCGCGGGCCGCGGGACGAGGCGGGTGGGCAGGACGCCGGTGAGGAGCCGGCCGCAGGAGAGGGACGCCAGGGGGCCTGGAGCATGAGGCCGCACGGCTAGCGACGGCCGCCTCCGCCGCCGCACCGCCCACATGCCGAAACCCGTTCGCGTTCCCTCCCCCCTCCTCCCCTAGGCTGGTCCCGTGACCCCCGCGGACCTCTCCCTCACCGTGCTGCACGCCGTGCGCCGTGCGGTCGACGAAGGTGCGCTCCGGGTCGAGGTGCCCCCGCGCGTCAAGGTCGAGCGGCCGCGGGCCGGGGGAGTCGGCGACTACGCCAGCAGTGTGGCCCTCGGGCTCGCCCGGCCCGCCGGGCTCGACGCCCGCGCCGTGGCCGCGATCCTCAGGGAACGGCTCCACCCCCATCCCGGCATCCGTGCCGTCGACATCACCGGGCCCGGCTTCCTCAACTTCACCCTGGACGAGCAGGACGACACGCGCGTCGTCCGGCGCGTACTCGCCGAAGGCCTCCGGTACGGGCACTCCACCGCGCTCTCCGGCACCCGCCCACGACTCCGTCCCGCCGCCGAGCCCCGCGCCGCGCTGGTCACCGAGACCGTGCTGAGGCTGCTCCGCTCCCAGGGTGCCGACGCCCGCCTCGACCCCGACGGTGAGCCGCTTCCCGTACTCCCGGTGCCCTGCGATGCCTACGAGGCATACGAGACCATCGGCGACGACGCCGCGCGCTGGGCCCTGCTCCGGCCCGCCGCGCACCATCTCGCCCTCGCCGGCACGCCCCTCCTCGTCCAGCACGAGCGCAATCCGCTCTTCCGGGTGCGGTATGCCCACGCACGGACGCACAGACTCGTGGTCAACGGTGCGCAGCTCGGGGTCACCCCCCGCTACGAGCGTCCTGTCGACGCCCCGCGCCTCCTCACCCTCCTCGGCGACCACCCGGACCTCCTGCTCTCCGCCGCCCGCCTCCGCGCCCCCGACCGGGTCGCCCGGCATCTGGAGAGCGTCGCCGACGCGCTGCTCGCGTTCCAGCACACCGTCCTCCCCCTCGGTGACGAGAAACCCTCGGCCGCCCACCGTTCCCGGCTCGCGCTCGCCGAAGCCGCCGGGACGGTGCTCGCCGGTGGCCTCTCCCTGCTCGGCATCAGCGCACCCGACCAGATCTGAAAGAGCCAGTCGTCATGAGCCGTTCCGCCCACCCCGCCGGGCCCCGTCACGCCGATGTCCTTCCCGAGGGGCACTACTCCGCGCCGCCCGCCGACCTCAACCACCTCGACCCCAAGGTCTGGGCCCGGACCGTCACCCGGGACGAGCGGGGACAGCTGACCGTCGGGGGTCTGAGCGTCGCCGAACTCCGCGAGGAGTTCGGCACTCCCGCCTACTTCCTCGACGAGTCCGACTTCCGTGCCCGCTGCCGGGCCTGGGCCGACGCCTTCGGCAAGGACGCGGACGTCTTCTACGCCGGGAAGGCGTTCCTCTCCCGTGCCATCGTCCGGTGGCTCAAGGAAGAGGGGCTCAACCTCGACGTCTGCTCCGGCGGTGAGCTCTCCACCGCCCTCTCCGCCGGCATGCCCGCCGAGCGCATCGCCTTCCACGGCAACAACAAGAGCACCGAGGAGATCGAGCGGGCCGTCGGCGCCGGCGTCGGGCGCATCGTCCTCGACTCCTTCCAGGAGATCGTCCGCGTCGCCCACGTCGCGCAGGCACTGGGGAAGCGGCAGCGGGTGCAGATCCGGGTGACCGTCGGCGTCGAGGCGCACACCCACGAGTTCATCGCCACCGCCCACGAGGACCAGAAGTTCGGCATCGCGCTCGCCGGCGGCCAGGCCGCCGAGGCGGTGCGCCGGGCCCTCGCGCTCGACTCGCTCGAACTCATCGGCATCCACTCGCACATCGGCTCGCAGATCTTCGACATGGCCGGCTTCGAGGTGTCCGCGCGCCGCGTCGTGCAGCTGCTCGCCGAGGTGCGCGACGAGCACGGCGTCGAGCTGCCCGAGATCGACCTCGGCGGCGGGCTCGGGATCGCGTACACGTCGGACGACGATCCGCGCGAGCCGCACCACATCGCCAAGGCGCTCACCGAGATCGTCACCCGCGAGTGCGAGGCCGCCGGGCTGCGGACGCCGCGGATCTCCGTCGAGCCGGGCCGGGCCATCGTCGGCCCGACCGCGTTCACGCTGTACGAGGTGGGCACGGTCAAGCCGCTGGAGGGGCTGCGCACGTACGTCTCCGTCGACGGCGGCATGTCGGACAACATCCGCACCGCGCTGTACGACGCCGAGTACAGCGTCGTCCTCGCCTCCCGCACCAGTGACGCCGAGCCCATGCTCTCCCGCGTCGTCGGCAAGCACTGCGAGAGCGGCGACATCGTCGTGCGCGACGCGTTCCTGCCCGCCGACGTGGCCCCCGGCGACCTGATCGCCGTCCCCGCCACCGGGGCGTACTGCCGCTCCATGGCGAGCAACTACAACCACGCGCTGCGCCCGCCCGTCGTGGCGGTACGCGACGGCGAGGCGCGCGTCATCGTGCGGCGCGAGACGGAGGAAGATCTCCTGCGTCTCGACGTCGGGTGACGAAAATAGTCATGTGATGGAATCCATGTCTCGCCATCCGGACAAAGCCCTGAAATGGACGTCCGGTGCGTGAGACTGGTTCCACCGTAGGGATCCCGTGGGGATACGACGCAGAGAACCGTAGAGATACGGATCAGTAGGTTCGAGAAACGAGGTCGGATGATGCGTACGCGTCCGCTGAAGGTGGCGCTGCTGGGCTGTGGAGTGGTCGGCTCAGAGGTGGCGCGCATCATGACGACGCACGCCGACGACCTCGCCGCGCGCATCGGCGCGCCGGTCGAGCTCGCCGGCGTCGCCGTCCGCCGGCCCGACAAGGTCCGGGCCGGCATCCCGGCCGAGCTGCTCACCACCGACGCCACCGCCCTCGTCAAACGCGGCGACATCGACGTCGTCGTCGAGGTCATCGGCGGCATCGAGCCGGCCCGCACCCTCATCACCACCGCCTTCGAGCACGGCGCCTCCGTCGTCTCCGCCAACAAGGCGCTGCTCGCCCAGGACGGCGCGACCCTCTACGCCGCCGCCGAGCAGCACGGGCAGGACCTCTACTACGAGGCCGCCGTCGCCGGCGCCATCCCGCTGATCCGGCCGCTGCGCGAGTCCCTCGCCGGCGACAAGATCAACCGGGTGATGGGCATCGTCAACGGCACGACCAACTTCATCCTCGACAAGATGGACACCTCCGGAGCCGGCTACTCCGAGGCCCTCGACGAGGCCACCGCCCTCGGCTACGCCGAGGCCGACCCGACCGCCGACGTCGAGGGCTTCGACGCCGCCGCCAAGGCCGCCATCCTCGCCGGGATCGCCTTCCACACCCGGGTCCGCCTCGACGACGTCTACCGCGAGGGCATGACCGAGGTCACCGCGGCCGACTTCGCCTCCGCCAAGGAGATGGGCTGCACCATCAAGCTGCTCGCGATCTGCGAGCGGGCCGCCGACGGCGGGTCCGTCACCGCGCGCGTGCACCCCGCGATGATCCCGCTCAGCCACCCGCTCGCCTCCGTCCGCGAGGCGTACAACGCGGTCTTCGTCGAGGCGGAGGCCGCCGGGCAGCTCATGTTCTACGGCCCCGGGGCGGGCGGCTCGCCGACCGCCTCCGCCGTTCTCGGCGACGTCGTCGCCGTCTGCCGCAACCGTCTCAACGAGGCGACGGGCCCCGGCGAGTCCGCGTACACCCAGCTGCCCGTGAGCCCCATGGGCGACGTGGTGACGCGGTACCACATCAGCCTCGACGTGGCCGACAAGCCGGGCGTGCTCGCCCAGGTCGCGACGGTCTTCGCCGAGCACGGCGTATCCATCGATACGGTGCGCCAGCAGGGCAAGGACGGCGAGGCATCGCTCGTCGTCGTCACCCACCGCGCGCCCGACGCCGCCCTCTCCGGGACCGTCGAGGCGCTGCGCAAGCTCGACACCGTGCGCGGTGTCGCCAGCATCATGCGTGTTGAAGGGGAGTAAGGACCCATGACCAGCAAGGGCACCCACCAGTGGCGCGGCATCATCGAGGAGTACCGGGACCGCCTTCCGGTCACGGACACGACGCCGGTCGTCACGCTCCGTGAGGGCGGCACGCCGCTCGTCCCCGCTCAGGTCCTCTCCGAGCGCACGGGCTGCGAGGTGCACCTCAAGGTCGAGGGCGCCAACCCCACCGGCTCCTTCAAGGACCGGGGCATGACCATGGCCATCTCGAAGGCCAAGGAGGACGGCGCCAAGGCCGTCATCTGCGCCTCCACCGGCAACACCTCGGCCTCCGCCGCCGCCTACGCGGTGCGCGCCGGGATGGTCTCCGCGGTCCTCGTGCCGCGGGGCAAGATCGCGCTCGGCAAGATGGGCCAGGCCCTCGTGCACGGCGCGAAGATCCTCCAGGTCGACGGCAACTTCGACGACTGTCTGGACCTGGCCCGCGCGCTGTCCGACAACTACCCCGTCGCGCTGGTCAATTCCGTCAACCCGGTCCGTATCGAGGGCCAGAAGACCGCCGCCTTCGAGATCGTGGACATGCTGGGCGACGCCCCCGACATCCACGTCCTCCCGGTCGGCAACGCGGGCAACATCACCGCGTACTGGAAGGGGTACCGGGAGTACGCCGCCGACGGCCTCGCCGCGCGCACCCCGCGCATGTGGGGCTTCCAGGCCTCCGGCTCCGCCCCGCTGGTGCGCGGCGAGGTCGTGAAGGACCCGGCGACCATCGCCACCGCGATCCGCATCGGCAACCCGGCCTCCTGGGAGTACGCGATCGCCGCGCGCGACGAGTCGGGCGGCCTCATCGACGAGGTGACGGACCGTGAGATCCTGCAGGCGTACCGCCTGTTGGCCTCGCAGGAGGGCGTCTTCGTCGAGCCCGCCTCGGCCGCCTCGGTCGCCGGTCTGCTGAAGGCCGCCGCCCAGGGCAAGGTGGACCCGGGCCAGACCATCGTCTGCACGGTCACCGGCAACGGCCTCAAGGACCCCGACTGGGCCGTCGCCGGCGCGCCGCAGCCGGTCACCGTCCCGGTCGACGCCTCGGCCGCCGCCGAGCGCCTCGGCCTGGCCTGAAACCGGCGCTGAGCCGCCACCGAAGCACCGCTGGGTGGGTTCTTGATCGGGGGTAAAACCCGATCAGGAACCCACACAGATGCACAGGTTGCCCCGCGACACGCATCGTGCGCCTCCTGTGCGCCCTATGTCGCCACAGAACCTTCCTTCGATAGGCTGTATCGAACCCGCCCCGCCACATGTGTGCGGTGTTGTCGCCGTCGTCGCCCTCAGGCGCGAACGGCCCCCGGGTTCCGTGTACTTCCTTCGAGTCACCCCGCACGTCAAGGAGATCATCGAGCGATGGCCGGTCCAGCGTTCCGCGCCGCCGCCGTACGGGTGCGCGTCCCCGCCACCAGCGCCAACCTCGGCCCGGGCTTCGACGCCTTCGGCCTGGCGCTGGGCCTCTACGACGACGTCGTCGTCCGGGTCGCCGACTCCGGGCTGCACGTCGACATCGCCGGAGAGGGCGCCGACACCCTGCCGCGTGACGAGAGCCACCTGCTCGTACGTTCCATGCGCACGGCCTTCGACCTGCTCGGCGGGCAGCCGCGCGGCCTCGAGGTCGTCTGCGCCAACCGCATCCCGCACGGCCGCGGCCTCGGCTCCTCCTCCGCCGCCATCTGCGCCGGCATCATGGCCGCCCGCGCCGTGACCATAGGCGGCGACGCCCGCCTCGACGAGGCCGGCCTGCTCGAACTCGCCACCGAGATCGAGGGCCACCCCGACAACGTCGCCGCCTGTCTGCTCGGCGGCTTCACGCTCGCCTGGACCGAGGTCGGCGCCGCCCGGGCGATCACGATGGACCCCCACGATTCCATCGTTCCGGTGGTTTTCGTCCCCGGAAAGCCCGTCCTCACCAAGACCGCCCGCGGCCTGCTCCCGCGCACCGTCCCGCACGTGGACGCCGCCGCCAACGCCGGCCGGGCCGCCCTCCTCGTCGAGGCCCTGACCCGCCGCCCCGAGCTGCTGCTCGCGGCCACCGAGGACCGGCTGCACCAGGAGTACCGGGCGCCCGCGATGCCCGAGAGCATCGCCCTTGTGAACCGGCTGCGGGCGGACGGAGTGCCCGCGGTCATCTCCGGCGCGGGCCCCACGGTGCTCGCACTGGCGGAGCCGGGAACGGCCGACAAGGTCGCCCTGCTCGCGGGCGAGGGCTGGGCCGCCAACCGGCTCGACCTCGACCACTCCGGGGCGAGCGTCCTGCCGCTCGCGCCCTGACGCACGGGGGCCGTCCCCGCCGGGCGGCCCGCACGGTGCGCGCGGGTTCCTGAGCCGGGGATCCGCGCGGACACGAGATCGCCGGTGAGCCGGACACGGGATTGCCGGTGACGGAGAGGGGGAATGTTTGTTGGAGCCGGTAGTGTTAACCTCAAGCTTGTGCACCCGACGTCTTCAAGGCGCGGTGCTGAGTGTCCCCATCAGGGACCACCAATTCTTCCGGGAGCCTCCTCCACTGCCTGAGCAGCCTGCCTGAGCAGTTTCGAGCACGCTCCGGAACCGGCACGACACCCCTCGCTCTTCTCTTGGTGAGGGCCGAGCAGGGGGCGCTCGGGCCGGACCCAGCACGTTTTCTCTCTTTCCGCCGCACCCGGCGGGACCACCGCCCCGACACGGCCCACCAAGCAGGGCCGATGCCGGACAGCACAACCGGTCGCCGAGCCAGATGGCCGACGTCCGCTCCAGGGAAGGACCCTTCGTGAGCGACACCACCGATCTGATGGGCGTGACTGCCGACAACAGTGTCGACGCCGCCGCGCCCGCCGCAGGTGCTGCCTCCGGCACCACCGCACGGCGCCGCCGCTCCGGCACCGGCCTCGAGGGCATGGTCCTGGCCGAGCTGCAGCAGGTCGCGTCCGGCCTCGGCATCAGGGGCACCGCGCGGATGCGCAAGGGCCAGCTGATCGAGGTCATCAAGGAGGCGCAGGCCGGGGGCTCCGGTGCCGCCGCGTCCGCCAAGTCCGCGGACGCCGCCGAGACCAAGCCGAAGCGCCGCGCCACCTCCAAGGCCCGTACGGGCGAGACCGCCGCCGAGGCCGCGCCGAAGGCCGACAAGGCCGAGCCGGTCGCCCAGCAGCAGATCGAGATCCCGGGCCAGCCGGCCGCCGACGACGCCCCCGCGGGCGAGCGCCGCCGCCGCCGTGCCACCGCCCCCGCCGGTTCGCCGGAGGGCGCCGAGCCCAAGGCCGCCGAGGCCGTGCAGGCCGTCAAGACCGAGGCCCGTACGGCCGAGGCCAGGACCGAGGCGCAGCCGCAGGCCGACGCCAAGGCCGAGGCCGCCGTCGACGGCGCCGAGGGCCGCGGCCGCCGCGACCGCGGTGAGCGGGGCGAGCGCGGTGACCGCCGCGACCGCCGCGACCGCCAGGACCGTCAGCGCGACCGCAAGGGCGACGAGCAGCAGGGCGGTGGCCAGGGCGGCCAGCGCCAGCAGCGCCAGGGCGGCCAGCAGGGTCCGCAGGGCGGCCAGCAGGGCCCGCAGGACGAGGACGACTTCGAGGGCGGCCGGCGCGGCCGGCGCGGGCGCTACCGCGACCGTCGTGGCCGTCGCGGCCGTGACGAGTTCGCCGGCGGCGGCGAGCCGCAGGTCTCCGAGGACGACGTCCTGATCCCCGTGGCGGGCATCCTCGACATCCTCGACAACTACGCGTTCATCCGGACCTCCGGCTACCTGCCCGGCCCGAACGACGTGTACGTCTCCCTCGCCCAGGTCCGCAAGAGCGGCCTGCGCAAGGGCGACCACGTCACCGGTGCCGTGCGCCAGCCGAAGGAGGGCGAGCGCCGCGAGAAGTTCAACGCGCTGGTGCGCCTCGACTCGGTCAACGGCATGGCGCCGGAGTCCGGCCGCGGCCGCCCCGAGTTCAACAAGCTCACGCCGCTCTACCCGCAGGACCGGCTCCGTCTGGAGACCGACCCGGGCGTGCTGACCACGCGGATCATCGACCTCGTGTCGCCGATCGGCAAGGGCCAGCGCGGTCTGATCGTGGCCCCGCCGAAGACCGGCAAGACCATGATCATGCAGGCGATCGCCAACGCGATCACCCACAACAACCCCGAGTGCCACCTGATGGTCGTCCTGGTCGACGAGCGTCCGGAAGAGGTCACCGACATGCAGCGGTCGGTGAAGGGCGAGGTCATCTCCTCGACCTTCGACCGCCCGGCCGAGGACCACACCACGGTCGCCGAGCTGGCCATCGAGCGCGCCAAGCGCCTCGTGGAGCTGGGTCACGACGTGGTCGTCCTGCTCGACTCCATCACCCGTCTGGGCCGCGCGTACAACCTCGCGGCGCCCGCCTCCGGCCGCATCCTGTCCGGTGGTGTCGACTCGACCGCGCTCTACCCGCCGAAGCGCTTCTTCGGTGCCGCGCGCAACATCGAGGACGGCGGCTCGCTGACCATCCTGGCCACCGCGCTGGTCGACACCGGCTCGCGCATGGACGAGGTGATCTTCGAGGAGTTCAAGGGCACCGGCAACATGGAGCTCAAGCTCGACCGGAAGCTCGCCGACAAGCGCATCTTCCCGGCCGTCGACGTCGACGCCTCGGGTACGCGCAAGGAGGAGATCCTGCTCGGCAGCGACGAGCTCGCCATCACCTGGAAGCTGCGTCGCGTGCTGCACGCGCTCGACCAGCAGCAGGCGATCGAGCTGCTGCTCGACAAGCTCAAGCAGACGAAGTCGAACGGCGAGTTCCTGCTGCAGATCCAGAAGACGACGCCCGGCGGCAACAACGACTGACGCCGAGAGGTCCGTCACACGAGAGCACGAGGCTCTGCCTCCGTAACCTCGCCGTGACCTGCGCAAACGACCGCGCCCACCGAGTTCGCTCGGTGGGCGCGGTCGTGTTTGCGATGATCACTCACCGAAACCCCACAGCCTCCTATGCAACCCTTTCGGGTGGTTCGCCGTCACCCAAGGTGAACCGATGGCTAAGGGATGGCGATGAGCGAGCAGAAGACGAAGGGCCGAATACGGGCCGGCGGCGGTCACCGCCGCAAGCCGCCCGCCAAGGGGCGCCGCGCCGCGACCGTCGCCGCCTGGGGCGCCGCCGGGGTCGTCCTCGTCGGCGGCTCCGGGCTCGGCTACGTGTACGTCAAGCTGAACGGCAACCTCAAGGGCGTCGACATCAACGGGCAGCTCGGCAAGGACCGGCCCGACGACGTCGACAACGGCTCGATGGACATCCTCGTGCTCGGCTCCGACTCCCGCTCCGGCGCCAACGGCGAGTACGGCAGGGACGAGGGCGCCGCCCGCTCCGACACCGCGATGGTCGTGCACGTCTACGAGGGCCACAAGAAGGCGTCCGTGGTCTCCATCCCGCGCGACACGCTCATCGACCGCCCGCGCTGCACCGACGCCAAGGGCAACAAGGTCGCCGGTGAGCACCGGGCCATGTTCAACACCGCGTACGAGGTCGGCGGGCCGGCCTGCGCCGTGAAGACCGTCGAGTCGATGTCCGGCATCCGCATGGACCACTACATCGAGGTCGACTTCACCGGCTTCAAGAAGCTCATCGACAAGCTCGGCGGCGTCGAGATCACCACGACCAAGGCCATCAAGGACTCCAAGAGCCACCTCGACCTCGCCCCGGGCACGCACACCCTGGACGGCGAGCAGTCCCTCGGCCTGGTCCGCACCCGCAAGAGCGTCGGCGACGGCAGCGACCTCGGCCGCATCCAGCTCCAGCAGGCGTTCATGAAGGCGTTCATCGACCAGGTGAAGAGCGTCGGCGTCTTCTCGAACCCGAAGAAGCTCTTCGACGTCGCCGACACCGCCACCAAGGCCATCACGCCGGACTCCGAGCTCGACTCCGCGGCCGAGCTGATGGGCTTCGCGAAGGGCCTGTCCGGGCTCGGCGCCAAGGACGTCCACATGGTGACGATGCCGGTCCGCTACGACCCGGTGGACCCCAACCGCGTGGTGCCCCTGGAGGCGCAGGCGCAGCAGGTCTGGAACGCCCTCAAGGCCGACCGGCCGATCCCCGCGTCGGCCACCAGGGACACCGCCGCGGGCAAGGCCGGCGGCCTCGTGAAGTAGCCCCTGGGGGAGCTCGGGGAAGCCCGGGAATAGTTCCGCACCCACCCCGGTTTTGGGAGATGCGGCCGGTCCTGGCAGACTGGTACGTCGGCCCCGGTTCACGCATGTGCATCCCGCACGGGCGACCCGGAGCCCTCCCGGAACTAGGAGACACCTTGAAGCGCGAGATCCACCCCGAGTACGTCGAGACCCAGGTCAGCTGCACCTGTGGCGCGTCGTTCACCACCCGTAGCACCCTGACCGAGGGCACCATCCGTGCCGAGGTCTGCTCCGAGTGCCACCCGTTCTACACGGGCAAGCAGAAGATCCTCGACACCGGCGGCCGCGTCGCCCGCTTCGAGGCCCGCTTCGGCAAGGCTGCGGCCAAGAAGTAGCACGTCACTGCGCCGGTCCTGGGTCGCTCCCGCACGGGGGCACCGGACCGGCGCTTTGCCGTCCCCGCAGTATTTCCCGCAGCAGCCCTTCACGAATTCACCCCAGGAGCACCCGATGTTCGAAGCGGTCGAGGAACTGGTCGGCGAGCACGCCGACCTCGAGAAGAAGCTCGCCGACCCTTCGGTCCACTCCGACCAGGCGAACGCGCGCAAGCTCAACAAGCGTTACGCGGAGCTGACCCCGATCATCGGCACGTACAAGGCGTGGAAGCAGTCGGCGGACGACATCGAGACGGCCAAGGAACTGGCCGCCGACGACCCCGACTTCGCCGCCGAGGTCAAGGAGCTGGAGAAGCAGCGCGAGGAGCTCACCGAGAAGCTCCGCCTGCTGCTGGTCCCGCGCGACCCCAGCGACGACAAGGACGTCATCCTGGAGATCAAGGCCGGCGCCGGCGGCGACGAGTCCGCCCTGTTCGCCGGTGACCTGCTGCGCATGTACCTGCGGTACGCCGAGCGCGTCGGCTGGAAGACCGAGATCATCGACTCCACCGAGTCCGAGCTCGGCGGTTACAAGGACGTCCAGGTCGCCGTGAAGACCAAGGGCGGCAACGGCGCCACCGAGCCCGGCCAGGGCGTCTGGGCGCGGCTGAAGTACGAGGGCGGGGTGCACCGCGTGCAGCGCGTGCCCGCCACCGAGTCGCAGGGCCGCATCCACACCTCCGCGGCCGGTGTGCTCGTCACGCCGGAGGCCGAGGAGGTCGAGGTCGAGATCCACGCCAACGACCTGCGCATCGACGTCTACCGCTCGTCGGGCCCCGGCGGCCAGTCCGTCAACACGACCGACTCCGCCGTCCGTATCACGCACCTGCCGACCGGCATCGTCGCCTCCTGCCAGAACGAGAAGAGCCAGCTCCAGAACAAGGAGCAGGCCATGCGCATCCTCCGTTCCCGGCTGCTCGCCGCGGCGCAGGAGAAGGCCGAGGCCGAGGCCGCGGACGCGCGCCGCAGCCAGGTCCGCACCGTCGACCGCTCCGAGAAGATCCGTACGTACAACTTCCCGGAGAACCGCATCTCGGACCACCGCGTCGGCTTCAAGGCGTACAACCTGGACCAGGTGCTCGACGGCGAGCTCGACCCGGTCATCCAGGCGTGCGTCGACGCCGACTCGGCCGCCAAGCTCGCCAACGCGTAAGGCCGCGACGCGTAAGGCCGCGACGCGTGCGGCCGCACACGACGAGCCGGCGTACGACGCACGACCTTGTAAAGCCCCACCCGCACCACGGAGGACCAGCGTGAACCTGCTGCTTGCCGAGGTGGCCCAGGCCACCCAGCGGCTGGCCGACGCCGGCGTTCCCTCACCGCGTTTCGACGCCGAGGAGCTCGCCGCGTTCGTGCACGGCGTCAAGCGGGGGGAGCTGCACAACGTCAAGGACGCGGACTTCGACGCCCGCTACTGGGAGGCCGTCGCCCGCCGCGAGGCGCGCGAGCCGCTCCAGCACATCACCGGCCGCGCGTTCTTCCGCTACCTGGAGCTCCAGGTCGGCCCCGGCGTCTTCGTGCCCCGGCCCGAGACCGAGTCGGTCGTCGGCTGGGCCATAGACGCCGTGCGGGCCATGGACGTCGTCGAGCCGCTGATCGTCGACCTGTGCACCGGCTCCGGCGCGATCGCCCTCGCCATGGCCCAGGAGGTGCCGCGCTCGCGCGTGCACGCCGTGGAGCTGTCCGACGACGCGCTCGTGTGGACGCGGAAGAACGCCCAGGGCTCGCGCGTCACCGTGCACCAGGGCGACGCGCTCACCGCGCTGCCCGAGCTCAACGGCCAGGTCGACCTGGTCATCTCCAACCCGCCGTACATCCCGCTCACCGAGTGGGAGTACGTGGCGCCCGAGGCCCGCGACCACGACCCCGAGATGGCGCTCTTCTCCGGCGAGGACGGCCTCGACACCATCCGCGGCATCGAGCGCACCGCACACCGGCTGCTCAGGCCCGGCGGACTCGTCGTCATCGAGCACGCGGACACCCAGGGCGGCCAGGTGCCGTGGATCTTCAACGAGGAGGCCGGCTGGGCGGACGCCGCCGACCACCCCGACCTGAACAACCGGCCGCGTTTCGCGACGGCGCGCAAGGCGACCCCATGACCAGGCAGATGCACGACGTGTACGAGGAGGAGCGGGACTGATGGCACGGCGATACGACTGCAACGAGGCGACGGACCGTGCGACGGGTCTGCGTGAGGCCGCGTCCGCCGTGCGACGCGGCGAGCTGGTCGTGCTGCCCACCGACACCGTGTACGGGATCGGGGCGGACGCCTTCAGCTCGGAGGCCGTCGCGGACCTCCTGGCCGCCAAGGGCCGGGGCCGCAACATGCCCACGCCCGTGCTCATCGGCTCCCCGAACACGCTGCACGGCCTGGTCACGGACTTCTCCGAGGCGGCCTGGGAGCTCGTCGACGCCTTCTGGCCCGGCGCGCTGACCCTCGTCGCCAAGCACCAGCCGTCGCTCCAGTGGGACCTCGGCGACACCCGTGGCACCGTCGCCATCCGGATGCCGCTGCACCCGGTCGCGATCGAGCTGCTCACCGAGGTCGGCCCGATGGCCGTCTCCTCGGCGAACCTCACCGGGCACCCGTCGCCGGAGAACTGCGACGCCGCGCAGGGCATGCTCGGCGACTCCGTCTCCGTGTACCTCGACGGCGGCCCGACGCCCGGCATCGTGCCGTCGTCGATCGTCGACGTCACGGGCAAGGTGCCGGTGCTGCTGCGCCAGGGCGCGCTCAGCGCGGAGGAGCTCCGGAAGGTGGTACCCGACCTCGAGGTGGCGAATTGACCGCCCCTGAGGGGCGTGGCATAGCGGGGCACGAGCACGACCGCAGTACCTTCCGCATCCTCCACGTCAGCACCGGCAACGTCTGCCGCTCGCCGATCACCGAGCGGCTGACCCGTCATGCCCTCGTCGACCGGCTCGGCGACCCCATGAGCGGCGGCCTGATCGTGGAGAGCGCGGGCACCTGGGGCCACGAGGGCGCCCCGATGGAGGCCAACGCCGAACTCGTCCTCGCGGACTTCGGCGCCGACCACACCGGCTTCGCGGGCCGCGAGCTCCTCGACGAGCACGTCATCCGCGCCGACCTGGTCCTCACCGCGACCCGCGACCACCGCGCGCAGGTCATCTCGATGGGCCACTCGGCGGGCCTGCGCACCTTCACCCTGAAGGAGTTCACCCGCCTCGTCCGCGCCATAGACCCGGCCACCCTCCCGGACCCCCTCGGCACCCACGGCACCGTCGACCGCGCCCGCGCCCTGGTCCGCGCGGCCGCCGCTCTACGCGGGTGGCTCCTGGCCCCGTCGGCGGAGGCGGACGAGGTGAACGACCCGTACGGCGCGCCGATCACGTTCTTCCGCTCGATCGGCGACGAGATCCAGCAGGCGCTGGACCCGGTGGTGACGGCGCTGACGGGCGTCCCGGCGAAGCGCTGAGCGGGTCTGGCCGGGGTTTTGACGTGTCGGTAGTCCCAGTGCACCAACTCGGGGCGCGGGGCGGCCCAGGCGTGCCTACAGTGGATTTCTAGGCCCCGCTCACGCCCGGAGTGCCCCCATGCCGGTCACCGCTCCACCCGAAGCCGAGCACGAGCTCGACGTACTGCGTCGTCAGGACCCCGAGGTCGCCGACGTGCTGCTCGGCGAGGCGCGGCGGCAGGGGGACAGTCTGCAGCTGATCGCCGCGGAGAACTTCACGTCGCCCGCGGTGCTCGCCGCGCTCGGGTCGCGGCTCGCCAACAAGTACGCCGAGGGGTATCCGGGGGCGCGGCACCACGGGGGCTGCGAGTACGCCGACGCGGTCGAGCGGATCGCCGTCGAGCGGGCCACGTCGCTGTTCGGGGCCGACCACGCGAACGTACAGGCGCACTCGGGGTCGTCGGCCGTGCTCGCCGCGTACGCCGCGCTGCTGCGGCCCGGTGACACGGTGCTCGCCATGGGGCTCGCGTACGGCGGGCACCTCACGCACGGTTCGCCGGCGAACTTCTCCGGCCGCTGGTTCGACTTCGTGCCGTACGGGCTCGACGCCGAGACCGGGCTCGTCGACTACGAGCAGGTCGCCGCGCTCGCCCGGCACCACCGGCCGAAGGCGATCGTCTGCGGGTCCATCTCCTATCCGCGGCACCTCGACTACGCCACCTTCCGGGCCATCGCCGACGAGGTCGGCGCCTATCTGATCGCCGACGCCGCCCACCCCCTGGGCCTGATCGCCGGCGGCGCGGCGCCCAGCCCCGTCCCGTACGCCGACATCGTCTGCGGCACCACGCACAAGGTGCTGCGCGGACCGCGCGGCGGGCTGATCCTGTGCGGCGAGGAGCTGGCGCAGCGCGTCGACCGGGCGGTGTTCCCGTTCACGCAGGGCGGCGCGCAGATGCACACCATCGCGGCCAAGGCGGTGGCCTTCGGGGAGGCGTCGACGCCGGCCTTCACCACGTACGCCCATCAGGTGGTCGAGCACGCCCGGGTGCTGGCCGCCGCGCTCGCCGCCGAGGGCTTCGCGGTGACGACGGGCGGCACGGACACCCATCTGATCACCGCCGACCCCGCGCCGTTCGGCGTCGACGGCCGCACGGCGCGCGCCCGGCTCGCCGCCGCCGGCATGGTGCTCGACACGTGCGCGCTGCCGTACGGCGACGGGCGCGGGATCCGGCTCGGCACCGCCGCCGTGACGACGCAGGGCATGGGGTCGCCGGAGATGGCGAGAATTGCCGGACTGTTCACCACCGCGTTGCGGGACGACCCGCAGGAGACGGCGAGGGTACGCGCGGAAGTACGCGAGCTGGCCGGGCGATTTCCCCCGTATGGCCGGTGAATAGGCGGGAAAGCGGGCCGCGCGGAACCGTTCGCGGGCCCGGGGTGTCCTCGACCATGGGGACGGCCCGGCTAGGGTGTGGGGCTGAGATGGCCAGCGATTCCTGTGGGGCAGCCCGTGCGTGATTACCTGCTGACGCTCTGTGTCACGGCCGCGGTGACCTATCTGCTGACCGGTCCGGTGCGGAAGTTCGCCATCGCGACCGGCGCGATGCCGGAGATCCGCGCCCGCGACGTGCACCGAGAACCGACTCCGCGGCTCGGTGGCATCGCCATGTTCTTCGGGCTGTGCGCGGGCCTGCTGGTCGCCGACCACCTGCAGAACCTCAACAGCGTCTTCGAGCTGTCCAACGAACCGCGCGCGCTGCTCTCCGGCGCCGCCCTGATCTGGCTGATCGGCGTCCTCGACGACAAGTTCGAGCTGGACGCGCTGATCAAGCTCGGCGCGCAGATGATCTCCGCCGGCGTGATGGTGATGCAGGGTCTGACGATCCTGTGGCTGCCCATCCCGGGTGTCGGCACGGTCGCGCTGACCCAGTGGCAGGGCACGCTGCTGACCGTCGCCCTGGTCGTGCTCACCATC
This sequence comes from Streptomyces sp. NPDC004788, assembly GCF_053601115.1. Taxonomy (NCBI): domain Bacteria; kingdom Bacillati; phylum Actinomycetota; class Actinomycetes; order Kitasatosporales; family Streptomycetaceae; genus Streptomyces; species Streptomyces sp. NPDC004788. The sequence goes on along the minus strand of NZ_JBSGBF010000019.1, from coordinate 8,948 downwards.
AACGCCGTGAACTTCGTCGACGGTCTCGACGGTCTGGCCGCCGGCATGGTGTGCATCGCCGCCGCGGCCTTCTTCCTCTACGCGTACCGGATCTGGTTCAGCTACGGCATCGAGGCGGCCGCCCCGGCGACGCTCTTCGCCGCCATCCTGATGGGCATGTGCCTGGGCTTCCTGCCGCACAACATGCACCCGGCGCGGATCTTCATGGGCGACTCCGGCTCGATGCTGATCGGTCTGATCCTGGCCGCCTCCGCCATCTCCATCACGGGTCAGGTCGACCCGGACGCGCTGAAGATCTTCGAGGGGTCGACGAAGGCCGCGACGCACGCGGCCCTGCCGGTCTTCATCCCGCTGGTGCTGCCGCTGACCATCATCGCGATCCCGATGGCCGACCTGGTGCTGGCGATCGTGCGCCGTACGTGGAAGGGCCAGTCGCCGTTCGCGGCCGACCGCGGGCACCTGCACCACCGGCTCCTGGAGATCGGGCACTCGCACAGCCGCGCGGTGCTGATCATGTACTTCTGGTCGGCGCTCATCGCCTTCGGCACGCTGGCCTATTCGGTGCACTCGACGTCGATGTGGATCGTCCTCAGCGTGGTCCTGCTGAGCGCCGTCGGCCTGGTGCTGCTCCTGCTGCCGCGCTTCTCGCCGCGCGCCCCCCGCTGGGCCGAGGCGGTCGTCCCGCCGCGCTACCGGCGCCGGGTCCGGGCGGTGCCCGACACCGGGCCCGAGGCGCCGGAGGCGGCGGACCTCGCGGGGGAGGACCGCGTCGAGGAGGAGCTGGAGCCCGTACCCGCCGGAGTCAACGGAGCGACCGCCATCGGCCACCGTTCGCGTTTCTCCGACCGGAGTAAGGCCGGGGCGCGGGGTTGACGAAAGCCCCACGCTGGTCCATTACCAGACAAGTCGACGCCCTGTCGTGCACACACGCGCGCGGTCACTCTCACGTGTGACAGTTGGCACACCACACGGGTAAAGACCTATTCAAATAGTTTGTGATACGGTTCACGAGACCCGGCGACAGTGCCGAAAGACCGTAGTGCGACGGTCCCTTAGGCCCCGAGACCCACCTCGGACCGGGCTTACGCTCGTCCATGACGACACCATCGCCCCCTCCAGCAAGCGGAGACACCGCCATGCCGTCCAACGACGCACGCACCCTGCTGCTCACCGCAGTGCCCACCGCCGCCGCCGGCGTCATCGCCACGGTCGTCAGCGGTGTGGTCGCCGGTGGCAAGGGCGCGCTCGGCGCCGTCGTCGGCACCGCGGTCGTGATCCTCTTCATGGGCATCGGGCTGGTGGTTCTGCAGCGGACGGCGAAGAAGCTTCCGCAGTTGTTCCAGCCGATGCTGCTCATGCTCTACGCGGCCCAACTGCTCCTGCTCTTCATCTTCTTGGCCTTGCTGAAGAACACCACGGCGTTCGACTTCAAGGCCTTCGCCTTCACGCTGCTCGGAACCACCATCGTGTGGGTCGCCGCACAGGCCCGGGCCTATCTGAAGGCCAAGATCATGTATGTCGACCCCGACAAAACGGGGCCGAAGCCGTGAAGGGTAGGGCCGGGATAAAGACGCGTTCGGCTTCCTGCTATCGTCCGGTGCCAACTGCGGCACTGCGGGCGCGGGCATCCGAAGCGGCGCCTGACCCAGCGCGAGGCTCGATGCCGAACCGCCGCCCCCTTATCCGTAAGACCAGTCCAGTGCCGACCCGCGGCTGCGTGCCGCGCCGACACAACGAGGTTGCCGTACCTATGCGCCACGCTGAAGGAGCCCGCGGTGAGTGCTGACCAGACGCTTGCCTTCGACCCGGATTGCCACATCTTCTCTGGATGTGGCTTCCCGGCGCCGGGGCTGCACACGTTCATGTACGAGCCCATCTTCACCGTGGGCAGCTTCGAGTTCACCAAGCCGATGCTGCTCGCCATCCTGGGTTCGATCGTGGTCGTCGGCTTCTTCTGGGCCGCGTTCAACAAGCCGAAGCTGATCCCCGGCAAGATGCAGATGGTCGGCGAGGCCGGTTACGACTTCGTCCGCCGCGGCATCGTCTACGAGATCATCGGCAAGAAGGACGGACAGAAGTACGTCCCCTTCATGGTCTCGCTGTTCTTCTTCGTGTGGATCATGAACCTGTGGTCGATCGTCCCGGTCGCCCAGTTCCCGGTCACCTCGCTGATCGCCTTCCCGGCGGCCCTCGCGCTGATCGTCTACGTGACCTGGGTGTCGCTGACCTTCAAGAAGCACGGCTTCGTCGGCGGCTGGAAGAACATCCTCGGCTACGACAAGTCGCTGGGCGCGATCCTGCCGCTGATCATGCTGCTCGAGTTCTTCTCGAACCTGCTCATCCGGCCCTTCACGCACGCGGTCCGACTGTTCGCGAACATGTTCGCCGGTCACCTGCTGATCGTGATGTTCTCGCTGGCCACCTGGTACCTCATGAACGGCCTCGGCTTCGTCTACGCCGGCGCGTCCTTCGTGATGGTCATCGTGATGACCGCCTTCGAGCTCTTCATCCAGGCCGTCCAGGCGTACGTCTTCGTCCTCCTGGCCTGCAGCTACGTCCAGGGCGCGCTCGCCGAGCACCACTGAGCCGGCCCGGCAGCAGCACCACCCCCCTTACCAACAGTCGTCCGGTGGCCAACCCCCACCGGGTCCTTGAAAGAGAAGGAAGAACCGGCATGTCCGCTCTCGAGACTCTCGCCGCCGTCAACGGAAACGTCGCCTCCATCGGCTACGGCCTCGCTGCCATCGGCCCCGGCGTCGGCGTCGGCATCATCTTCGGTAACGGCACCCAGGCCCTCGCCCGTCAGCCCGAGGCGGCCGGCCTGATCCGTACCAACCAGATCATGGGTTTCGCCTTCTGTGAGGCGCTCGCCCTCATCGGCATCGTCATGGGCTTCGTCTACAAGTAAGCCGGCCCTGACAGCCCGATTCTTTTACGGAAGGCACTGATGTGAACGCTCTGCTTCTTGCGGAAGCGGCGGAGGAGCAGCCTCCGCTCATCCCGCATCTCGACGAGCTCGTCATCGGCCTGATCGCCTTCGTCATCGTCTTCGGCTTCCTCGCCAAGAAGCTCCTCCCGAACATCAACAAGGTTCTGGACGAGCGCCGCGAGGCCATCGAGGGTGGCATCGAGAAGGCCGAATCGGCCCAGATCGAGGCTCAGAGTGTGCTGGAGCAGTACAAGGCTCAGCTCGCCGAGGCCCGCCACGAAGCCGCGCGTCTCCGCCAGGAGGCGAACGAGCAGGGCGCCGCGATCATCGAGCAGATGAAGGCGGAAGGCACGCGCCAGCGCGAGGAGATCGTCGCCGCCGGTCAGGCCCAGCTCGAGGCCGACCGCAAGGCCGCGACCGCCACGCTGCGCCAGGACGTCGGCAAGCTCGCCACCGACCTGGCCGCGAAGCTGGTCGGCGAGGCCCTCGAGGACCACGCTCGTCAGAGCCGGACCATCGACCGCTTCCTCGACGAGCTCGAGGAGAAGGCCGAGGCCGTGCGATGAACGGAGCGAGCCGCGAGGCACTGAGTGCCGCACGTGAGGCCCTCGACGCGCTGACGGACAACACGTCGGTGGACGCGGGCAAGCTCGCGGGCGAGCTGGCCGCGGTCACCGCGCTGCTCGACCGCGAGGTGTCGCTGCGTCGGGTCCTGACCGACCCGGCGCAGGCGGGCGAGGCCAAGGCCGAGCTCGCGCAGCGACTCCTGGCCGGACAGGTCGGCGGCGAGGCCGTCGACATCGTCTCGGGCATGGTGCGCTCCCGCTGGTCGCGTTCGCGCGACCTGGTGGACGGCGTCGAGGAACTGGCGAACATCGCCGACCTCACCGCCGCCCAGAAGGCGGGCGGCCTCGACGACGTCGAGGACGAGCTGTTCCGGTTCGGCCGGATCGTCTCCTCCAGCAACGAGCTCCGCTCGGCGCTGACGGACAAGAAGGCCACCGCCACCGCCAAGGGCGAGCTGCTGCGCAGCCTGCTCGGCGGCAAGGTGAACGTGGTCACCGAGCGCCTGGTCGTCCGTCTCGTGACCCAGCCCCGGGGACGTAGCCTGGAAGCGGGACTCGAGTCCCTGTCCAAGCTCGCCGCGGCGCGCCGGGACCGGATGGTCGCCGTGGTCACCTCGGCGGTGCCGCTCACCGACCAGCAGAAGCAGCGCCTCGGCGCCGTTCTGGCCAAGCTGTACGGCCGCCAGATGCACCTGAACCTGGACGTGGACCCGACGGTCCTCGGCGGGATCGCGGTGCGCGTCGGCGACGAGGTCATCAACGGCACCATCGCGGAGCGCCTCGACGAGGCGACCCGCCGCCTGGCCGGCTGACCTCGGCCAGAACTGAACAAGCATGACCAGCGGCCCGGTTGGGCCGTGCAGAGATTGCAGAAGATTCCTGGGGGTCGCCCCCAGACCCCTAAGAAACTTCGGGCCCAACAAGGAGAGCAGGGAACCCAGATGGCGGAGCTCACGATCCGGCCGGAGGAGATCCGGGACGCGCTGGAGAACTTCGTCCAGTCGTACCAGCCGGACGCGGCCTCGCGCGAGGAGGTCGGCACGGTCAGCCTGGCCGGCGACGGTATCGCGAAGGTCGAGGGTCTTCCCTCGGCCATGGCGAACGAGCTGCTTAAGTTCGAGGACGGCACCCTCGGCCTCGCGCTGAACCTGGAAGAGCGCGAGATCGGTGCGATCGTCCTCGGCGAGTTCAGCGGCATCGAGGAGGGGCAGTCGGTGCAGCGCACCGGCGAGGTCCTCTCCGTCGGCGTCGGTGAGGGATACCTGGGTCGCGTCGTCGACCCGCTCGGTAACCCGATCGACGGTCTCGGCGAGATCGCGACCGAGGGCCGCCGCGCCCTCGAGCTGCAGGCCCCCGGCGTCATGCAGCGCAAGTCGGTCCACGAGCCGATGGAGACCGGCTACAAGGCCGTCGACGCCATGACCCCGGTCGGCCGTGGTCAGCGTCAGCTGATCATCGGTGACCGCCAGACCGGCAAGACCGCCCTGGCCGTCGACACGATCATCAACCAGCGCGACAACTGGCGCTCGGGCGACGTCAACAAGCAGGTCCGCTGCATCTACGTCGCCGTCGGCCAGAAGGGCTCCACCATCGCGTCCGTGCGCGCGGCCCTCGAAGAGGCCGGTGCGCTCGAGTACACGACGATCGTCGCCGCCCCGGCGTCCGACCCGGCCGGCTTCAAGTACCTGGCGCCGTACACCGGTTCTGCCATCGGTCAGCACTGGATGTACCAGGGCAAGCACGTCCTGATCGTCTTCGACGACCTGTCGAAGCAGGCCGACGCCTACCGCGCCGTCTCCCTGCTGCTGCGCCGCCCGCCGGGCCGCGAGGCGTACCCGGGTGACGTCTTCTACCTGCACTCCCGTCTGCTCGAGCGCTGCGCCAAGCTCTCGGACGACCTGGGTGCCGGTTCGATGACCGGTCTGCCGATCGTCGAGACCAAGGCCAACGACGTCTCGGCGTTCATCCCGACCAACGTCATCTCCATCACCGACGGCCAGTGCTTCCTGGAGTCCGACCTGTTCAACGCCGGCCAGCGTCCGGCCCTGAACGTCGGTATCTCGGTCTCCCGAGTCGGTGGCTCCGCCCAGCACCCGGCCATGAAGCAGATCTCCGGCCGTCTGCGCGTCGACCTGGCCCAGTTCCGTGAGCTGGAGGCGTTCGCCGCCTTCGGTTCCGACCTGGACGCCGCGTCGAAGGCGCAGCTGGAGCGCGGTCAGCGCATGGTCGAGCTGCTCAAGCAGGCTCAGTACCAGCCGATGCCGACCGAGAACCAGGTCGTCTCCATCTGGGCCGGCACCACCGGCAAGATGGACGACGTCCCGGTCGCGGACATCCGTCGCTTCGAGGCCGAGATGCTGGCGTTCATGCGCCAGAACAAGTCGGCGCTCATGACCTCCATCCGCGAGGGCAAGAAGATGTCGGACGACACGCTGACGGCCGTCGCCGACGCCATCGCCGAGTTCAAGAAGCAGTTCGAGACGTCTGACGGCAAGCTGCTCGGCGACGACGCCTCCGCCGTCAACGTCTCGAAGTGACGACGGAAGGGACCTGACTCATGGGAGCGCAGCTCCGGGTCTACAAGCGTCGCATCAAATCCGTCACCGCGACGAAGAAGATCACCAAGGCGATGGAGATGATCGCCGCCTCCCGCGTCGTCAAGGCGCAGCGCAAGGTGCAGGCGTCGACCCCGTACGCGACCGAGCTCACCCGTGCGGTGACCGCGGTCGCCACGGGTGCGAACGACAAGCACGCGCTGACCACCGAGGCGGAGAACCCGACCCGCGCCGCGGTCCTGCTCCTCACGAGCGACCGCGGTCTGGCCGGCGCCTTCAACTCCAACGCCATCAAGGCGGCGGAGCGGCTCATCAAGCAGCTGGAGGGCGAGGGCAAGGCGGTCGACATCTACGTCGTCGGTCGCCGTGGCGTCGCGCACTTCAACTTCCGTGAGCGCGCGCTGGCCGACACGTGGACCGGTTTCACGGACGAGCCGACGTACGCGGACGCCAAGAGGATCGGCGAGCCGCTGATCGAGGCGATCGAGAAGGACACGGCCGAGGGTGGTGTGGACGAGCTCCACATCGTCTACACCGAGTTCGTCTCGATGATGACGCAGACGGCGGTCGAGGCCCGGCTGCTGCCCCTCAGCCTCGACGAGGTGGCGAAGGAGGCCGGCCCGGCGGACACCCTCCGTCCGCTGTACGACTTCGAGCCGTCGGCCGAGGACGTCCTCGACGCGCTGCTGCCGCGGTACGTCGAGAGCCGGATCTACAACGCGCTGCTCCAGTCCTCGGCTTCGAAGCACGCCGCCACGCGGCGCGCGATGAAGTCGGCGACCGACAACGCGGGTGAGCTGATCACCAACCTCACCCGACTTGCCAACGCGGCCCGCCAGGCCGAAATCACCCAGGAAATCAGCGAGATCGTCGGTGGCACCGCAGCCCTGGCCGACGCGACCGCGGGGAGTGACAAGTAATGACGACCACTGTTGAGACGGCCGCCGCCACGGGCCGCGTCGCCCGGGTCATCGGCCCGGTCGTCGACGTGGAGTTCCCCGTCGACGCGATGCCGGAGATCTACAACGCGCTGAACGTCGACGTTCCGGACCCGTCCGGCGACGGCACGAAGACGCTGACCCTCGAGGTCGCGCAGCACCTCGGTGACGGCCTGGTCCGCACCATCTCCATGCAGCCCACCGACGGCCTGGTCCGCCAGGCCCCGGTGACCGACACGGGTGCGGCCATCACCGTCCCCGTCGGTGACGTCACCAAGGGCAAGGTGTTCAACACCCTGGGCGAGGTCCTGAACGAGGACCCGTCCTCGGTCGCGGGCTCCGAGCGCTGGGCGATCCACCGCAAGGCCCCGGCCTTCGACCAGCTCGAGTCCAAGACCGAGATGTTCGAGACCGGCCTGAAGGTCGTCGACCTCCTCACCCCGTACGTCAAGGGTGGAAAGATCGGTCTGTTCGGTGGTGCCGGTGTCGGCAAGACCGTTCTGATCCAGGAAATGATCATGCGTGTGGCGAAGCTGCACGAGGGTGTGTCGGTCTTCGCGGGCGTCGGTGAGCGCACCCGTGAGGGCAACGACCTCATGGTCGAGATGGAGGAGGCCGGCGTTCTCGACAAGACCGCGCTGGTCTTCGGCCAGATGGACGAGCCCCCGGGCACCCGTCTGCGCGTCGCCCTGGCCGGTCTGACCATGGCGGAGTACTTCCGCGATGTGCAGAAGCAGGACGTGCTGTTCTTCATCGACAACATCTTCCGCTTCACGCAGGCCGGTTCCGAGGTCTCGACCCTGCTCGGCCGCATGCCCTCCGCGGTGGGTTACCAGCCGAACCTGGCCGACGAGATGGGTCTCCTCCAGGAGCGCATCACCTCGACCCGTGGTCACTCGATCACCTCGATGCAGGCGATCTACGTCCCCGCCGACGACCTCACCGACCCGGCGCCGGCGACCACCTTCGCCCACCTCGACGCGACGACGGTTCTCTCCCGTCCGATCTCCGAGAAGGGCATCTACCCGGCCGTGGACCCGCTGGACTCCACGTCCCGGATCCTGGACCCGCGTTACATCGCGCAGGACCACTACGACGCCGCCATGCGCGTCAAGGGCATCCTGCAGAAGTACAAGGACCTCCAGGACATCATCGCGATCCTCGGTATCGACGAGCTGAGCGAGGAGGACAAGCTCGTTGTCCACCGCGCCCGCCGTGTCGAGCGCTTCCTGTCCCAGAACACCCACGCGGCGAAGCAGTTCACCGGCGTGGACGGTTCGGACGTTCCGCTCGACGAGTCGATCGCCGCGTTCAACGCGATCTGCGACGGTGAGTTCGACCACTTCCCGGAGCAGGCGTTCTTCATGTGTGGTGGTCTTGAGGACCTCAAGAACAACGCCAAGGAGCTCGGCGTCTCCTGAGCCCCGTGCTCTCCGAGAGGGGGCGGGATCGGTCCCGCCCCCCTCTCCACGCCCACTAGAATTGATCCCAACACCCGGCAGCACCGCCGGGTGGTGACCCGAGGAGCCCACCCTTGGCTGCTGAGCTGCACGTCGAGCTGGTCGCCGCGGACCGGAGTGTCTGGTCCGGCGAGGCCACCCTGGTCATCGCGCGTACCACCTCCGGCGACATCGGCGTCATGCCCGGTCACCAGCCGCTGCTCGGTGTGCTGGAGTCGGGCCCCGTGACCATCCGTACGAGCGAGGGCGGCACGGTCGTGGCCGCCGTCCACGGCGGTTTCATCTCGTTCGCCGACGACAAGCTGTCTCTGCTCGCGGAGATCGCCGAGCTGGCCGACGAGATCGACGCCCAGCGTGCCGAGCGCGCGCTGGAGCGTGCGAAGTCTGACGAGGACGCCGCCGCCGAGCGGCGCGCCGAGGTCCGGCTGCGCGCGGTAGCGGTCCGCTAGCGGACCGCGCCGAGAGCCTTACCCTCAGCCGCGGCACGGTCCGGAACATCT
>NZ_JBSGBF010000018.1:0-95164 GCF_053601115.1 Streptomyces sp. NPDC004788 | reverse complement strand
TCGCGGCGGGGGTTGCGTTCGGGCCCCATCCGGGCTCGCAGCGGGCCAGGGTCGCGCTGGGCCCTCACTTCAGCTCCACCCCCCCGGCGCGCGCGTTCACCACGACCGGCCGCCATTCCGCCGGGGAGAAGACGAGCGACGGCACCTCCGGCCGCCGCCCGTTGCGCATCGCGATGAAGCCCTCGACGAACGCGATCTCGACGTCACCGACGCCCTGGCTGCCGGAGCGCCATTCGGCGCGTGACAGGTCGAGTTCGGGCGCGCTCCGCCCCGTGCCCCCGCCCTCCCTGAAGGCGTGCCGACCGGTAAGGGTGCTGGTGCTGTCCGTCACGTCCCTGCTCCTCTCGCGCCGTGGGGCCTCAGCGTAGCGAGCGGCCGGGGGTGCGGACAGACCCTCATCCGGTGGGCGGCCGGTCGCCCACGACCCACATCGAGAAGAACTGCGCGCCCCCTCCGTACGCGTGTCCGAGCGCCGTGCGCGCCCCCTCGACCTGGTGCTCGCCGGCCTGTCCGCGGACCTGCAGCGCCGCCTCGGCGAAGCGGATCATGCCGGAGGCGCCGATGGGGTTGGTGGACAGGACACCGCCGGAGGGGTTCACGGGCAGGTCGCCGCCGATCTCGGTGACGCCGGCCTCGGTGAGCTTCCAGCCCTCGCCCTCGGCGGCGAAGCCCAGGTTCTCCAGCCACATCGGCTCGTACCAGGAGAACGGCACGTACATCTCGACCGCGTCGATCTGGCGGCGCGGGTCGGTGATGCCGGCCTGCCGGTAGACGTCGGCGGCGCAGTCGCGGCCGGCCCGGGGCGAGACGAAGTCCTTCCCGGCGAAGAGGGTCGGCTCGCTGCGCATCGCCCCGCCGTGCACCCAGGCCGGCGGCCGGGGCGAACGGGCCGCGCCCGTCCGGTCGGTGAGGATCATGGCGCAGGCCCCGTCGGAGGACGGGCAGGTCTCGGAGTAACGGATCGGGTCCCACAGCATCGGCGCCGACTGCACCTTCTCCAGGGTGATGTCGTGCTCGTGGAGATGGGCGTACGGGTTCTTCAGCGCGTTGCGGCGGTCCTTGTACGCGACGAGGGAGCCGATCGTGTCCGGCGCGCCGGTGCGGCGCATGTAGGCGCGCACGTGCGGGGCGAAGAAGCCGCCGGCGCCGGCGAGCAGCGGCTGCTGGAAGGGGACCGGCAGCGACAGGCCCCACATGGCGTTGGACTCGGACTGCTTCTCGAAGGCGAGGGTGAGGACGGTGCGGTGCACCCGGGCGGCCACCAGGTTGGCGGCGACGAGGGCGGTGGAGCCGCCGACCGAGCCCGCGGTGTGCACCCGGAGCATGGGCTTGCCGACGGCGCCGAGCGCGTCGGCGAGGTAGAGCTCCGGCATCATCACGCCCTCGAAGAAGTCGGGCGCCTTGCCGATGACGACGGCGTCGACGTCCGCCCAGGTCAACGCGGCGTCGTCGAGGGCCCTTCGGGCGGCCTCGCGGACGAGTCCGGCGATCGACACGTCCCGGCGGGCGGCGACGTGCTTGGTCTGCCCGATGCCGACGACGGCTACCCTCTCTTTGGATGTCACAGCCTTACTCATGCGAGTCCCCTTCCAGGACGGCGACCAGGTTCTGCTGGAGGCAGGGCCCGGAGGTGGCGTGGGCCAGGGCGCGGTCGGAGGCGCCGCGGTGGATCCGGGCGGCGGCCTCGCCGAGCCGGATCAGTCCGGCGGCCATCATCGGGTTGGCGGCGAGCGCGCCGCCGGACGGGTTGACGCGGACGTCGTCGCCGAGGCCGAGCGCCTTGCGCAGGACGACCTCCTGGGAGGTGAAGGGCGCGTGGAGTTCGGCCGTGTCGATGGGCCGTCCGGCGGCCGGGTCGTACGCGCCGGCGCGCTCGGCCGCGAGGCGGGTGGAGGGCGAGTCGGTGAGGTCCCGCACGCCCAGCGCGTGCGCCTCGATGCGGTGGTCCATGCCGGTGATCCAGGCGGGCCGGGCGCACAGCTCCCGGGCCCGGTCGCCCGCCGCGAGGATGACGGCGGCGGCGCCGTCGCCGACCGGCGGGCAGTCGCCGGTGCGCAGCGGCGCCACGACGTAGTCGCCCTGCGGGCGGGCCCCGGGCAGCTGGGCGTGCGGGTTGGCGGCGGCGTCCTGGCGGCTGCGGGCGGCGATCGCCGCGAGGCCGGGCTCGTCGGTCTCGCCCGCGTCGATCAGGGCGCGGGCCTGGAGCGCGGCGAGGGCGACGGAGTCGGGCCACAGGGGCGCCGCGTAGTACGGGTCGAGCTGGCGGGTCAGCACGTCGCGCACGGAGCCGGGCGAGGACTTCCCGTAGGCGTACACGAGCGCGGTGTCGGCCTCGCCGGTGAGCAGCTTCACCCATGCCTCGTACAGCGCCCAGGCGCCGTCCGTCTCCACGTGCGACTCGGAGATCGGCGGCCAGGCGCCGACGCCGTCGAGGGCCATGGTGAAGGAGAAGGCGCGGCCGGCGAGGTAGTCGCAGGAGCCGGAGCAGGTGAAGCCGATGTCGGAGGTCTTCAGTCCGGTCTGCCGGAGCACCTCGTGGAGCACCGGCATCAGCATCTCGACCTCGGAGAGGTCGTCGGTGCGGCGGGTGTGGTCGGTCTGGGCGAAGGCGACGATCGCCACGTCGCGGATGGCGGCGCTCACAGCAGCTCCTTGTACGTGTCGTAGTCGGCGTCCGGCTCGCCGCAGGGGCGGTAGTGGTCCGGATAGCGGCCGCCCTCGGTCCACACCGGCTCCACCCGCAGGCCCATCCGGACCTGGTCGTACGGGATGCCCGCGATCCGGCCGTGCAGCGCGAGGCCGGCGCCGTCGAGGGCGATGTGGGCGTAGACGTACGGGACTTCGATGTCGAGGTTGCGCGCCTTGATGTTCACGATGCAGTACGTGGTCACGGTCCCGCGCGGCCCGACCTCGACCTTGTCGGTCGTCGCGACGCCGCAGGTGGGGCAGGCGCCGCGCGGCGGCACGTACACCTTGGCGCAGGACGGGCAGCGCTCGCCGACGGTGCGCCGGTCGGCGAGGGCGTGGAGATAGGCGCTCTGGGCGCGGCCGGGGGTGTAGGTGTAGTCGAGGCGGGCGGGCGCGACGATGCCGGTGACGGGTTCGGCGAACACGCCGTCGTGCGGGCGCGGTCGGGGCCGTGGTTCTGCCATGGCGCTGTCGTACGGCTCGAAGCACGCGATGTCGGTGATGGCGCCGTGCCGCTCCTCGGCCCAGCGCACCCGGACCCGCATCCCGGTCCGCACGTCCTCGGGCCGGGGCGCGTCGAGCGCGTGGAGCAGCGCGGTGTCGGCTCCGTCGAGCCGTACGAGCACCCAGGCGAAGGGGGTCGTGAGCGGCTGCCCGGGCCTTGGCTCGGCGTTCCACGCCCAGGTGGTCACGGTCCCGGTGGCCTCGACCTCGACCAGCTCCCGCAGCTCGGCCGCGGTCTCGGGGTCGTACTCGACGGGCGGCACGAGCACCCGTCCGGCCTCGGTGCGCACGCCGAGGACGACGCGCTCGCGCAGCCCGGTGAGGAACGCGGACTGGACGGGCCCGAGGGAGCGGGTGAAGGGGAACTCGACGACGAGGGGGGCGCGGAGCGTTTCGGGGGCGGGGGGCATGAGGACCTCCAGGTTCAGCCCGTCTGGGGGTCCCCCCACGCCGCCAGGCGTAGGGGGAGTTTGAGGACACGGCCGCAGGCCGTACGGGGTCCGGGGCGGAGCCCCGGTTTCGGGAAGGGGCGGGGTGGGGGGAAGGTTCACTCGCGCCGGTACACCGGCGTCCGCTTCTCCGCGAAAGCCTTCGCGCCCTCCTTCGCGTCCGCCGTGGCGAAGATCGGCCACCCGCGCTTCAGTTCCGCCGCGAGCCCGTCCGCCTCCGTCATCTCGGCGGTCTCGTAGACGGACGCCTTGACGGCCTCGACGGCGAGCGGGCCGCAGGCGTTGATGCGGTCGGCGATCTCCAGCGCCGTCTCCAGCGCCTGGCCGTCGGGGACGACGCGGCCGATGAGGCCGATGCGGGCGGCCTCCTCCGCGGGGTAGGGGCGGCCGGTGAGGAGCATTTCGAGGGCGTGGGTGCGGGGGATCTGGCGCGGGAGGCGGACGGTGGAGCCGCCGATGGGGAAGAGGCCGCGGCGGACCTCGAAGAGGCCGAAGGTGGCGGAGGCGCCGGCGACGCGGATGTCGGTGCCCTGGAGGATCTCGGTGCCGCCGGCGACGCAGTGGCCCTCGACGGCGGCGATGACGGGTTTGCGCGGGCGGTGGTGGCGCAGCATCGCCTTCCAGTGGAGGTCGGGGTCGGCCGTCATGCGGTCGCGGTAGTGGTCGCCGGCCATGCCGTCCCCGGCGAGGGCCTTGAGGTCCATGCCGGCGCAGAAGGTGCCTCCGGCGCCGGTGAGGACGACGGAGCGGATGGTGTCGTCGGCGTCGGCGGCGAGCCACCCGTCGTAGAGGCCGACCAGCATCGGCAGCGAGAGCGCGTTCCTGGCCTCGGGCCGGTTGAGGGTGAGGACGAGTGTGGCGCCCTCGCGCCGCACGGTGAGGTGTTCGGTGCCGTCGCTCATCGTTGCGTCTCCCGTCGTCGCCATTTCTGGAACAGGTTGCAGGAGTCGCCAGGCCACTTCAATAGCTTTCTGACACCTAGTCAGATTCTTCTGCGCGGTCTCTTCCCACCTCTCCCCATCGGCGCTCTAATGACCGACCGAGTCGCTGGCGGGCCAGGATCAGGAGGAACGGTGGAGTACAACCTTGCCGACCTGTTCGAATCGGTCGTCGATGTGGTCCCGGACCGCGAGGCGCTGGTCTACGTCGACCACCCCGGCACCGGCGCCGAGCGCCGGCTCACCTACGCCGGTCTCGACGCCGCCGCCAACCGGCTCGCGCACCACCTGATCGACGCGGGCCTCACGCCCGGCGAACACCTCGGCCTGCACCTCTACAACGGGGTCGAGTACCTCCAGACCGTGCTGGCCTGCCTCAAGGCCCGGCTCGTCCCGGTGAACGTCAACTACCGGTACGTGGAGGAGGAGTTGGTCTACCTCTACCGGGACGCCGATCTGGCCGCGCTCGTCTTCGACGCCGAGTTCACGGAGCGGGTGGCGGCCGCACTGCCGCAGACGGAGAAGCTGCGGCACCTCGTGCGGGTGGGGACCCCGCCCGAGGACGCACCGCCACTGCCCTGCGTGGAGTACGCGGACGCGGAGGCGGCCGGTTCTCCGGAGCGCGGTTTCGGGCCTCGCTCGGCCGACGACCTGTTCGTCATCTACACCGGCGGCACCACGGGCATGCCGAAGGGCGTGATGTGGCGCCAGGAGGACCTGTTCTTCGCCGGGCTGTTCGGCGGGGACCCGAGCGGCGAGCCGGTCAAGCGCCCGGAGGAGCTGGCCGAGCGGGTCGCGGCGGGCGGTGCGGGGCTCACCTTCTTCCCCACTCCCCCGCTGATGCACGGCACGTCCACGCTCACCTCGTTCATCGCCTTCAACTACGGGCAGCGCGTGGTGATCCACCGCAAGTACGTGCCCGAGGAGGTGCTGCGCACCATCGAGAAGGAGAAGGTGTCGAGCGTCTCGCTGGTCGGCGACGCGATGCTGCGGCCCCTCGTCGACGCCCTGCGCGGCCCGCTCAAGGGCACCGATCTCTCCTCGCTGTTCAGCGTGTCGTCCTCCGGGGCGATCATGTCGGACACCGTCCGCGAGCAGTTCCAGGCGCTCGTGCCGAACGTGCTGCTGCTCAACAACTTCGGTTCGTCCGAGTCCGGTTCCAACGGCCGGGCGACCGACGACTCCGGGCCCGCGAAGGGCTTCCGGCTGCACGTCAACGAGCGCACCCAGGTCGTCGACCCGGCCACGCACGAACCCGTCGCCGTCGGCGGGATCGGCCGGCTCGCGCAGCGCGGACACGTGCCGCTCGGCTACTACAACGACCCGGCGAAGACCGCCGAGACCTTCTTCCAGAAGGACGGCGAACGCTGGGTGCTGCTCGGCGACATGGCCACCGTCGACGAGGAGGGCATCGTCACGGTCCTCGGCCGCGGCTCGCAGTGCATCAACACCGGCGGCGAGAAGGTCTATCCGGAGGAGGTCGAGCAGGCGCTCAAGTCCCATCCGGACGTCTACGACGCGCTGGTCGCCGGCGTGCCCGACCCGAAGTGGGGCAGTCATGTGACCGCGGTCGTCCAGCTCCGCGCCGGGGCCGCGCCGCTGGACCTGGCAGCCGTCCAGGCGCACTGCCGCACCCGGCTCGCCGGCTACAAGGTGCCGCGCCAGCTGGTGCTCACCGACCGGATCCAGCGCTCGCCCAGCGGCAAGGCGGACTACCGCTGGGCCCGGTCGGTGGCGGTGGAGGCCGACGGCTCCTAGACGCCGAACTCCCTGAGGACCGCGAGGAACTCGTCGGGCCGGGTGGCGTGGATCAGATGCCCGGCCGCGATGGTGACCAGGCGGGCGTCCGGGATCTGCTCCGCCATCCAGGCGAGCTGGTCCTGCCGCAGATGGCTCTGCTCGCCGCCGCCGACGATCAGGGTGGGCGCGGTGATCGCCGGCAGCTCCGTGCGCCAGGCCGGGTCGGGCGCGTTCAGCTGGGCGTCGGTCGCGCCGACCACCGCCCAGTCGAGGCCGAGCGGCTCGTCCGGGCGCGGCACGGGGCCGCGCGGCGGGTCGAGCGGGAAGAAGACCGGGGCGTCCTCCAGGACGAGCCGGCCGATCAGTTCCGGCTCGCGCTGGGCCAGGAGGTACGCCGCCGCGCCGCCCATCGAGTGCGCGACGACGGTGGCGCCGGTCAGCCCGAGCGCCTTCAGGAAGCCGCCCAGCTCGTCGCGGAAGACGTCGAAGCCGTAGCGGCCGGGATGGTCGCTGAGTCCGTGGCCGCGCAGGTCGAGCGCATAAACCCGCCGGTCGGCACGCAGCGCGGCGGCGATCCCGGCCCAGTCGGTGCTGTTCTCGCCGCGGCCGTGCACCAGGACGACCGGCGGCGCGCCCTCCGGTCCGCCGACCCGGTACGCGAGCCGGACGCCGTCGACGAGGACCGTGCGCACCTCCGGGTCGAGGAAGGCGGCGACCGGGCGGACGAAGGCGCCGGCGTCGTCGACCCACGGGAAGTGTCCGGCGCCCGGCTGCACGACGACCTCGGCGCGCGGGAAGCAGGCGGCGATCTCGGCGGCCTTCGCCGGGGTGGGGCCGCCGTCGTACTCGCCCGCGAGGACGAGGACCGGCGCGTCGAGGGCGCGCAGCGCGGCCCGCGTCGTCTCCGGGTCGAAGGCGCCTTCCCCGTAGAACGCCTGGGCGGCCTCCCAGTCGGTCTCCTCGCCGACGCCCGCCGCGTGCGCCCGCGCGGCCTCGTCCCAGCGGCCGTACGAGAACGGCATGACGACCGGGGCGGCCTCCCGCTGAGGGGTGTCGGGGCCGAGGGCCTCCAGGGCGGCGCGAGCCTGCGGGTACCAGGGCTCGTCCGCGAAGACCTCGGCGGCCTTGTCCCACTCCTCGTCGGTGACGCCGACGCCGACGGCCCGGCCGCCCGGGGTCACCAGGACCAGGGAGCGGATCCGCCCGGGGTGCGCGGCGGCGTAGAGGGTGGCGAGGTTGCCGCTGCCGGAGTGGCCGAGGAGATCGATCCGCTCCAGGCCGAGATGGGCGCGCAGCGCCTCGACGTCGGCGACCTGACGGTCGCAGCGGTAGCTCGCCGGATCGGCGGGGACGGCGCTGTCGCCGGTGCCGCGCGGGTCGAGCACGATCAGGGTGCGGTGGGCGCCGAGTCCCCCGAGGTCGCCGAGGTAGACCGGGTCGCGCATGGGCCCGCCGGGCAGGACGAGCAGGGGTTCACCCTCGCCCTGTGTCCGGTAGGAGAGTTCGGTTCCGTCGTGGGTGGTGAACTGAGGCATGCCGTCGATCATGTCCGTCCGGTGAGGAGCGCGGCAATCGAGTTCTCTCCGGGCGCGATACGGTGGGATGTCCGCCCCCACCAGCGAAGGAACCCGCCGCACCGTGTCCGAGACCCGTCAGGCCGAGCCGCACCGCGACGAGCCGCACCACGACGAGCTGCGCGGTGACTGCGCGAACTGCTTCGGGCTCTGCTGTGTGGCCCTCCCGTTCGCGAAGTCCAGCGACTTCGCGGTGAACAAGTCCTCGGGCGATCCCTGCCGGAACCTCCAGGACGACTTCCGCTGCGGCATCCACACCCGCCTTCGGGACAGCGGCTTCCGCGGCTGCACGGTGTACGACTGCTTCGGCGCCGGCCAGAAGGTCTCGCAGGTCACCTTCGGCGGGGTGTCCTGGCGGGAGGCGCCGGACAGCGCCCGGCAGATGTACGAGGTGTTCCCCGTGATGCGCCAGCTGCACGAGCTGCTGCGCTACCTCACCGAGGCCCGGGCGCTCACCGCCACGCGCTCGCTCCACCGCGACCTGGACCGGGCCCTGGCCCGGGTGACGGAGCTGACGGACGGCTCGGCGGCGGAGCTGGAGAAGCTGGACGTCGCCCCGGTGCGGGCCGAGATCAATCCGCTGCTCCTGAAGAGCAGCGCGCTGGTCCGGGCGGCGGCCGGGGGCAAGCCCAAGA
Source organism: Streptomyces sp. NPDC004788 (assembly GCF_053601115.1). Taxonomy (NCBI): domain Bacteria; kingdom Bacillati; phylum Actinomycetota; class Actinomycetes; order Kitasatosporales; family Streptomycetaceae; genus Streptomyces; species Streptomyces sp. NPDC004788. Next base: position 86,636 of record NZ_JBSGBF010000018.1, on the reverse strand, counting down.
GCAGGCGCGGCGCGGACCTGATCGGTGCCCGGCTGCGCGGGGCGAAGCTGCGCGGCGCGGACCTGCGCGGGGCGCTGCTGATCGCCGCGGACCTGAACGGTGCGGACCTCTCGCTGGCGGACCTGATCGGCGCGGACCTCCGGGACGCCGATCTGTCGGGCGCGGACCTGACCGGCGCGCTGTTCCTCACCCAGCCGCAGCTCAACTCGGCCCGCGGCGACGCGGCCACCCGCCTGCCCGGGGGCTTCGAACGCCCGGCGCACTGGACGCGCTAGAACTCGTACGTATAGGGCGTGGTCGTGGTGAGCGCCGAGAAGCCGAGCCGGGCGAGGATCGGGCGGCTGGTGTCGGCAGCGTCGACCTGGAGGTAGCGGTAGCCGCGGGCGGCGGCGATACGGGCCCGGTGGGCGACCAGGGCCCGGTAGAGGCCGCGGCCGCGCCAGCCCTCGACGGTGCCGCCGCCGTACAGGCCGGCGAAGTCGCTGCCCTCGGCGAGCTCCAGGCGGGCGGCGCTGACGGGTTCGCCGTCGGCGAGGGCGACGACCGCGGCGACCGTGCCAGGAGCCTCGGCGAGCTGGTCGAGCAGGCGGCGGCCGAGGGCGGAGCTGTCGGTGCCGAAGGCCAGTTCGTGGACGCGCACCACCATCTCCACCCCTGCCTCGTCGGTGACCGCGCGCAGCTCGACGCCTTCGGGCAGCCCCTCGTGCGCGGGCAGGGCGGCGGTCTCGGCGACCATCAGGGTCTCCTGCTCCTCGGGAGCGAAACCGGCGTCGCGCAGCCGCGCCGCCAGGTCGGCGGGGCCGTCGTGGCCGTACAGCTTCCATTCGAAGGAACGCCCGGCGGCCTGGTAGTGCCGGATCTGCGCGGCGATGGCGGCGTCGGCGTCGTGCTCGTCGAGACCGGACCAGAGGATGCCGTTCCAGCCGTGCGCCGGCCCGGTCTGCCGGACGACGGGGCCGTCGCGTTCGACGCGGGCGCCGGGCCCGTCGGGGCGGGCGCCGAGGCGGAGCTGGCGGTCGAAGAGGGTACGGGTCTGGTGGAGGTCCATGGCCTCACCCCAGCATCGGGCGAGGCCATGGCGCCACTGGATTACGGCCCGTTCGAGGACTCTCCTGTCACCAGGTGACGGGCAGCGTCTCGGGGCCTCGGTTGACCGAGCCGGTGCGCCAGGCGATCCGGTCCGGCGGGACGGCGAGCGAGAGGCCGGGGAAGCCGGCGAGCAGGGTGGCGAGCATGACCTCGGCCTCCATCCGGGCGAGCTGGGCACCCGCGCAGTAGTGGGCGCCGTGGCCGAAGGCGAGGTGAGGGGCCTCGGCGCGGGTGAGGTCGAGCCGGTCGGGGTCGGTGTAGACGGCGGGGTCGCGGTTGGCGGCGGGATAGAAGACGTGGACGGCCTCGCCCGCCCGGATGGTGACGCCGCCGACCTCGACGTCCTCGGTGGCGACCCGGGGCATGCCGACGCCGTTGCGCTGCGGGACGTAGCGGAGCAGCTCGTCGACGGCCCGGGGCAGCAGCGCGGGGTCGGCGCGCAGCTTGGCGGTCTGCTCGGGGTGGGTGAGCAGCACGTACAGCATGGTGCAGACGATGTTGCGGACGGCGTCGAGCCCGTTGAGGGTGAGCATGACCGCCATGGAGACCAGTTCGGGGGTGCTGAGGCCGCCGGCGGCGCGGGCCGCGGAGAGTTCGCTGATCAGGTCGTCGGCGGGGTGCTCGGCACGGTGGCGGGCGAGGTCGGCGAAGTAGCGGGCGATCTCCCGTTTGACGGACTCGCCTTCGGCGGCGGTGGTGTCGTGGGAGAGGAGCCCGGCGCGCCATTCCTCGACGCGGTCGAGGTCGGCGGCGGGGACGCCGAGGAGTTCGGCGACGACCGTCGCGGAGAGCGGGCCGACGAAGGTCTCGGCGAGGTCGGCGGGCGGTCCGGCGTCGAGGGTGCGCAGGGCGAGTCGTCGGGCCCTGCGGGTGGTCCGGTCGCGCAGGACGGTGATGCGGCGGCGGCCGAAGGTGGGGGCGATGAGCCTGCGCAGCCGGGTGTGGTCGGGCGGGTCGGCGCGGCCGACGCCGCCGGCCGGGGCGAGGGTGTGCGGGGTGGTGCTGGTGATGGGCCGGCCGACGGTGAGCGCCCGGCTGAACCGCGGGTCGGCGGCGACCTGCTTGACGTCCTCGTAGCGGGTGACGAGCCAGGCGTGGCCCTCGCCGTACGGGAGCCGGATCCGGGCGACGGGCTCCTCGCGCAGGAGCCGGTGCGGCACCGGGTCGAAGTCGGCGCCGCGCAGCGGGGCCACGGCCCAGTCGTGGACGACCGGGCCGTGGGACGAGGACGGGGATGGGGACGGGGACGGGGATGGGGATGGGGACGGGTGGGGGTACCGGGTCATGGCGCGGCTGGGCGTCCCTCCTGGGCGACGGCGTCGTGCCGGAGCGGGGTGATCTGCTCGATGTCGTAGCGGACGCGGAGCTGTTCGATGGCCTCGTGGTCGACCGGGCCGCCCGAGCCGAGGATCTCCATCAGCTCCTCGAAGTAGGTCTCGTGGTACGTGGGCGGCGCGACCTGGAAGAGCAGGCGGGCGGGCCGGCCGGTGAGGTTGGCGAAGGCGTGCGGGCAGCCCGGCGGGACGAGCATGAGCGTGCCCGGGGTGGCCCGTACCGCTCGCCGGCCGTCGGCCGAGCGCCAGCCGTGCCAGCTGTCGGCCGTGCGCACCTCGGGTTCGAAGGCGAGCACGTCGAGCTCGCCTTCGAGGAGGTAGAACAGCTCCTCGGCGCGCCCGTGGGTGTGGGCGCCGACGTCGAAGCCCGGCGGGACGACGACCTCGAAGGTGGAGGCGGTGGTGGTGTGCTCGCCGGTGACTTTGAAGGTGACGTGCTGGGCCGGGGTGGACAGGGTTTTGCCCTCCCCCGGAGGCACGATGAGGCCGCTGAGGGTCATCGTGGCGTCGGTCCTCTCACCAGGTGACGGGCAGGGTCTCGGGGCCGCGGATCAGCGCGCCGCGCTGCCAGCGGATCTCCTCCTCGGGGATGGCGAGGCGGAGGTCCGGGAAGCGGGTCCACAGCGTGTCGAGGAGGATCTCGGACTCGATGCGGGCGAGGGCCGAGCCGGGGCAGTAGTGCGGGCCGTGGCCGAAGGCGACGTGCGGGTTGTAGCCGCGGTCGAAGTCGAGCTTCTCGGGCTCGGCGAAGACGGCGGGGTCGCGGTTGGCGGTGAGGTAGGAGACGTAGACGGGGTCGCCCTGGGGGATCGTGACCCCGCCGACCTCGACGTCCTCCGTCGCGATCCGGGAGAGGCCCACGGCGTTGCGGTGCGGGATGTAGCGGAGCAGCTCGTCGACGGCCTGCGGGAGCAGTGCGGGTTCGGCGCGCAGCCGGGCCAGGTGCTCGGGGTGGGTGAGCAGCGCGTAGACCATGTTGGCGCTGTTGTTGCGGACGGCGTGCGCGCCGCCGATCTGGATGAGGACGGCGAGGCCGACGGCCTCCTGCTCGTCGAGGGTGTCGTCGTCGATCGCGTCGGCGAGGACGGCGGCGAGGAACTCCTTGCCGGTGCCGTGGCTGCGGGCGATGAGTTCGGCGAAGTAGCGGCCCATCTCGCCCTTGGCGCGCTCGCTGGCCTCGCGGCCCGCGCCGGCCGAGATGATGGTGTCGGACCAGTTCGCCATCAGCGGCTGGTCGCCCTCGGGGACGCCCATGAGTTCGCTGACCATGGCGAGCGGGAAGGGCCGGTTGACCAGCTCCATGAGGTCGGCGGGCGGGCCCTGCCGTTCGAGCCGGTCGAGCAGCCGGTCCATCACGTCCTGGGCGTGGTCGCGCAGCGAGCGCAGCGCGCGGGCGCTGAAGGCACGGGCGACGACCCGGCGCATCCGGGTGTGGTCCGGCGGGTCGGCGAAGCCGACGGCGCCTTCCATGGGGATGAAGTGGGGGGCGAGCCGGGTGATGGAGCGTCCGTAGACGGCCTGGCGGCTGAACCGCGGGTCGACGGAGACGAATTTGACGTCCTCGTAGCGGGTGACGAGCCAGGCGTGGCCCTCGCCGTGCGGGAGGCGCACCCGGGTGACCGGGTCCTCGTGGAGGAGCTTGGCGAGGAGCGGGTCGAAGTCGAGGCCGGTGAGGTCGGGGACGGCCCAGAAGTGCACCTGGGGCTCGTCGGTGGTGTCGGGGTTCGTGGTCGTGGTCATGAAGCCACCGCCGCAGTCGTGGGGAGAGCGCTGTCGAAGGGGAGGTCGGAGGGAACCAGGTCGGGGATGTCCTGGGGGAAGGTCTCGTGGCGCGGGGGCACGAGGGCCCCGGTCACGGTCCAGCTGCCGAGGGAGACCTCGGCGGTGATGCCGGGGCCGAAGCCGGCCAGGATGCCGGTGGCGCCGGGTTCGGGGCCGCCCTCGTCGAAGAGCCGGCGCAGCGCGTCGAGGACGACGGCGCTGGCGATGTTGCCGTACTCGGTGAGGGTGGCCCGGCTGAAGCGGAACAGCTCGGGGGCGACGCCCAGGTGGGTGCCGAGGTCGTCGAGGATGCGGGGGCCGCCGGCGTGGACGATGTAGAAGTCCTGGCGGCCGGCGTCCCGGCCGTGCCGGGCGGCGAGGTCGACGAGGGCGGGGGCGAGCTGCTCCATGGTGCCGGGGACGCGCTTGTCGAGCATGAAGTGGAAGCCGGTGTCGCGGACCCGGTAGGCGATCCAGTCCTCGGTGTCGGGAACCAGGTGGCAGCCGTTCGCCTCCAGCCGGATGCCGGTGCCGCCGGAGCCGCGGACGACCGCGGCGGCGACGGCGTCGCCGAAGAGGCCGTTGGACAGCAGGTTGCCGACGCCGAGGTCGGTGGGCTGGTAGCACAGGGAGCAGAACTCGCAGGCGACGATCAGCGCGTTGGCGCCCGGGTAGGCGGCGCAGAAGTCGTGGGCGCGGTTGATGGCTGCCCCGCCGGCGGCGCAGCCGAGCTGGGCGATGGGCAGCTGCCGGGTGTCGCTGCGGAAGCCCAGGGTGTTGATCATCCAGGCGGTGAGCGAGGGCATCATGAAGCCCGTGCACGAGACGTAGACGATGAGGTCGATGTCGCGGGCGGCGAGGTCGGCGTTGCGCAGGGCCTCGGTGACGACGGCGGGGACGCGGGCCTTGGCCTCGGTCTCGTAGCGCGCGTTGCGGGCCTCGAAGCCGGGGTGGGCGAGGGTGTCCTCGATGGGCTGCACCAGATGCCGCTTGGCGACGCCCGTGTTGGCGATCAGGCGTAGGACGAGCGGCAGCGACTCGTGTCCCGCGTGCAGGGTGCGGGCCAGGTCGAGGGTCTCCTGCCGGGTGATCGTGTGTTCGGGCACGGCGACGGCGGGACGGCACAGGACAGGCATGACGGTCTGACGTTCCATTCGTCCGGGGGTGGGGAGGGAAGCCGGACGGCCACATCTTCTGTTCCGCTTTCCCTCGGGGCGCGCCGTTCCGGCGTTCGCGGGGACAATCACACCCGAATGTGTGATCTTCGTCCGCGGGTTCGTGACCTTCGGGCGCGGGCCGTACGCTCGGCGGTTCAGGCAGGTGTGCGAGCGGAGAAAACCCGTCTCGGACTCTTGCCAAGCCCGGGGGGCGAGCGGCTTTACTGACCCCGTAAAGATCTACCGAATGATCGGTCGTCCGTTTTGCGTCGGACGGCACCGCGGTATGCGCGTGAGGCGAGGGAGTGGGGCATGACCGAACTGCTGGACGCGGGCGAACGGCTGAGCCGCGACGAGCTGGAGGCGCTCCAGCTGGAGCGGCTGCGCGCGACCCTGCGGCACGCCTACGAGAACGTGGCGTTCTACCGGCAGTCCTTCGACAAGGCGGGGGTACGGCCCGAGGACTGCCGCTCGCTCGCCGACCTGGCCCGCTTCCCCTTCACCGCCAAGACCGATCTGCGCGAGCACTACCCGTTCGGGATGTTCGCCGTCGACCAGTCCGAGATCCGCCGCCTGCACGCCTCCAGCGGCACCACCGGCCGGCCCACCGTCGTCGGCTACACCCAGCGGGACCTCGACACCTGGGCCGACGTGGTGGCCCGCTCGATCCGCGCGGCCGGCGGCCGGCCGGGCCACAAGGTCCACGTGGCCTACGGGTACGGCCTGTTCACCGGCGGGCTCGGCGCGCACTACGGTGCCGAACGGCTCGGCTGTACGGTCATCCCGGCGTCCGGCGGCATGACGGCCCGCCAAGTCCAGCTCATCCAGGACTTCCGGCCCGAGATCATCATGGTGACGCCCTCGTACATGCTCACCCTGCTCGACGAGTTCGAGCGCCAGGGCGTCGACCCGCGCGGCACGTCCCTGAAGGTCGGCATATTCGGCGCGGAGCCGTGGACCGAGGCCATGCGCCGGGAGATCGAGGAGCGCTTCGCGATCGACGCCGTCGACATCTACGGCCTCTCGGAGGTGATGGGTCCGGGCGTGTCGCAGGAGTGCGTGGAGACCAAGGACGGGCTCCACATCTGGGAGGACCACTTCTACCCCGAGGTCGTCGACCCGATCACGGGCGAGGTGCTGCCGGACGGGGAGCAGGGCGAGCTGGTCTTCACCTCCCTCACCAAGGAGGCCATGCCGGTCGTCCGCTACCGCACCCGGGACCTGACCCGGCTGCTGCCGGGCACGGCGCGCGTCTTCCGGAGGATGGAGAAGGTCACCGGCCGCAGCGACGACATGGTCATCCTGCGCGGGGTGAACCTCTTCCCCACCCAGATCGAGGAGATCGTCCTGCGCACGCCGGCCGTGGCCCCGCACTTCCAGCTCCGGCTGACGAAGGAGGGCCGCCTCGACGCGCTCACGGTCCGGGCCGAGGCCCGCCCGGAGGCGACCCCGGAACAGCGCGCGGAGGCGGCGCGGGCGATCACCACGGCGGTCAAGGACGGCATCGGCGTCTCGGTGACGGTGGAGGTGGTCGACCCGGAGACGCTGGAACGGAGCGTGGGCAAGATCAAGCGGATCGTGGACCTGCGGGAGGACCCGCAGGAGCGGTAGGAGCGGCCGGTGCCGTAGGGCCGGCCGGTCCGGGAGGGCCGGCCGGTCCGGGAGGGCCGGCCGGTCCGGCGCGGGGGGTCAGTCCGTGTAGCGCTCGCGCAGCTCCCGCTTGAGGATCTTGCCGCTGGCGTTGCGCGGCAGGCTGTCGATGAGGATCACCCGCTTCGGGGCCTTGAAATGGGCGAGCTTCTCGCGGGCATGGGCGAGGAGTTCGGCCTCGGTGACGTCGGCGCGGGGGACGACGAAGGCGGTGACGGCCTCGATCCAGCGGGCGTCGGGGAGGCCGACGACGGCGGCCTCGGCGACTGCGGGGTGGGTGTAGAGGGCGTCCTCGACCTGGCGGGAGGCGACGAGGACGCCGCCGGAGTTGATGACGTCCTTCACCCGGTCGACGACCGTGAAGTAGCCCTCGGCGTCCCGGACGGCGAGGTCGCCCGAGCGGAACCAGCCGTCACGGAAGGCTTCCTTCGTCTCCTCCGGCTTGTCCCAGTAGCCCTCACACAACTGGGGGCTTCGGTAGACCACTTCACCGGGCGTGCCGTCCGGGACGTCCTTGCCGTGCTCGTCGACGATCCGCGCCCGGACATGGCGGACCGGGCGGCCGCAGGAGTCCATCCGGCCCTCGTGCTCGTCCGGGCCGAGGACGGTGGCGAGGGGACCGATCTCCGACTGGCCGAAGCAGTTGTAGAAGCGGAGGGCGGGCAGCCGGCCGCGCAGGCCCTCCAGGACCGGAACCGGCATGATCGATGCGCCGTAGTACGCCTTGCGGAGGGCGGAGAGGTCGCGGGCGGCGAACTCGGGGTGTCCGGCGAGGCCGATCCAGACCGTGGGCGGCGCGAACAGGCTGTCGCAGCGGCCCGACACGATCAGGTCGAAGAGGACGGCGGGGTCGGGGCCGTCGACGACGGTGTTCTCGGCGCCGACCGCCAGGTACGGCAGCAGGAAGACGTGCATCTGGGCCGAGTGGTAGAGCGGCAGCGCGTGCACGGGCCGGTCGTCCTCGTGCAGGTCGAGCGCCTCGATCGCGCTCGCGTACTCGTGGACCAGGGCCCGGTGGGTCATCATCGCGCCCTTGGGCAGGGCGGTGGTGCCCGACGTGTAGAGCAGCTGCACCAGGTCGCGGGCGTCCCGGTCCGCCTGGTACGAGTCGATCCCGGCCGCGGGCCCGGCGAGCGAGGGCTCGGCGAGCGCGGGCTCGGCGAGCGCGGCGAGGAACGAGTCCTCGGTGTCCCGCAGCGGCCGTACGGAGAAGTCGTCGGGCACGCGGCCGGCGAGAGCCGGATCGGCGAGAACCAGCGAACTGCCCGACTGACGCAGGACGTAGGCGAGGTCGTCGCCCGTGAGGTGGTGGTTGACCGGTACGTGGACGAGGCCGGCGCGGGCGCAGGCGAGGAACGCGACGAGGTAGGCGTCGGAGTTGTGGGCGTAGGTGGCGACCCGGTCGTTCTCCTGGAGCCCCCAGCGCTCCCGCAGGACCGCCGCCGCCTTGGTGACGGCGACGTCCAGCTCCGCGTACGTCCAGGTCCGCTCGCCGTACCGGACGGCGATCCGGTCGGGGACGCGCCTGGCGCTCGTGCGCAGCACGTCGTCGACCGTTCCGGTGAGCAGTTGCGGGTCCGTGCGGTCCATGCGCTCCATGGCTGGAGATCCTCGGCGGGGCGGGGCGGCCGGTCAAGTACCCGGACGGCCCTGGGGCGTCCTTCCGGGGTTCCCGGAGCCGCCTCTCCGGGAGTACCCGGAAGGGACCCTGAGATACCGAACGGGATGTTGAAGAGCGTGCGCTCAGCGGTGTGTGATGGTTCAACCCGCAGTCATCTGCTGTCCGTTGGGAGGCACCTTGCACCTCCGCACCTTCTTCCCCGCCAGACTGAAACGCCTCGCGCTCCTCGGCACGGCCCTCGCCGCCGTCACCGCCTCGCTGCCCGCTTCCGCCGGCGCCGCCACCGCCGCCGCGGACGTGGAGGCGCGTGACCACGGCCTGTCGGCGGTCATCCGGTACACCGAGTACGGCATCCCGCACATCGTCGCCAAGGACTACGCGAACCTCGGCTTCGGCACCGGCTGGGCGCAGGCCGCCGACCAGGTGTGCACCCTCGCCGACGGCTTCGTGACCCTCGACGGCGAGCGCTCCCGCTGGTTCGGCGCCGACGCCGCGCCCGACGGCTCCCTGTCGGCGGCGTCGAAGAACCTCTCCAGCGACCTCTTCTTCCGCGGCGTGAAGGACGCGGGCACGGTCGAGGCGCTGGTCGCCACGCCGGCGCCCGCCGGACCGAGCCGGCAGGTCAAGGAGCTGATGCGCGGCTGGGCGGCCGGTTACAACGCCTGGCTGAGGAAGAACCGGATCACGGATCCGGCCTGCGCGGGCCAGGAGTGGGTCCGCCCGGTCACCGCGCTCGACGTGGCGCGGCGCGGCTGGGCGCTGTCGGTACTCGGCGGCGAGGGCCGGGCCGTGGACGGCATCACCGTCGCCCAGCCCCCGGCCGCGCCCGCCGGCCCCGCCACGGCCGCCGCGCCCGCCACGTCCGTAGCACCCGGCGCGCCCGGCGCGGCCCGCGCCGCGGAGTCCCCCGATCCCGCGCGCACCGCCGCCGCCGCACGCGAGCTGTTCTCGGCGGAGAACTCGACGATGGGTTCCAACGCGGTCGCGTTCCAGGGCTCGACCACGGCCGGCGGGCGCGGGCTGCTGCTCGGCAATCCGCACTACCCGTGGCAGGGCGGCCGGCGCTTCTGGCAGTCGCAGCAGACCATCCCGGGCGAGCTGAACGTCTCCGGCGCCACCCTGCTCGGCTCGGCGCTCGTCAGCATCGGCTTCAACGACAAGGTGGCGTGGAGCCACACGGTCGCCACCGGTGTCGCGCTCAACATGCACCAGCTGACCCTCGACCCGGCCGACCCCACCGCGTATCTCGTGGACGGCAGGCCGGAGCGGATGACCCCGCGCACGGTCACGGTCGCGGTCAAGGACGGCGCCCCGGTCACCCGTACCCAGTGGTGGACCCGGTACGGACCGGTCGTCACCGGGATCGGCACCGGGCTGCCGCTGCCGTGGACGGCGACGACGGCCTTCGCGATGAACGACCCCAACGCCGCCAACCTGCGGGCCTCGGACACCGCCCTCGGCCTCGCGAAGTCCCGCTCCACCGATGACATGGTGAAGGCCCTGGCCGGTACGCAGGGCCTGCCGTGGGTGAACACGATCGCCGCCGACGCGGCCGGGCACACGCTGTTCGCGCAGGCGCAGGTGCTGCCGCGGATCACCGACGACCTCGTGGCGCGCTGTTCGACGCCGCTCGGCCGGGCGACGTATCCGTCCTCGGGCTTCGCGGTGCTCGACGGCTCGCGCGGCGACTGTGTGCCCGGCTCGGATCCCGACGCGGTGCAGCCGGGGATCTTCGGGCCGGCGCGGATGCCGGTGCTGCGGGACGCCCCCTACGTGGAGAACTCCAACGACAGCGCCTGGCTGGCCAACGCCGACCGGCCGTTCGCCGGCTACGAGCGGGTGTTCGGCAACATCGGCACTCCGCGTTCGCTGCGTACCCGGGGCGCCGTCGAGGACGTGGCCGCGATGGCCGCGCGCGGCGGTCTCACCGTGGCCGATCTGCAGCGGCAGCAGTTCGCGAACCGGGTCCCGGCCGCCGATCTGGCCGCGACGGACACCGCCCGCGCCTGTGCGACGGTGCTCCCCGGCGACCCGGAGCCGTGCCGCGTGCTCGGTGCCTGGGACCGCACGGCGGACGCGGACAGCAGGGGCGCGCTGCTCTTCGACCGTTTCTGGCGGCGGTTCACGGCCGCGGCACCGCCGGCCGAGCAGTGGCGGGTGCCGTTCTCGGCGGCCGACCCGGTACGCACCCCGAACACGCTCAACACCGGCTCCCCCGCCTTCGCCAAGGCGCTCAAGGACGCGGTGGCGGAGCTGCGGGCCGCAGGCATACCGCTCGACGCGCCGCTCGGTGAGCACCATTTCGTGGTGCGGAACGGGGTGCGGATGCCGGTCGGCGGCGGTACCGAGGCGCTCGGCGTCTGGAACAAGACGGAGGCCGTCTGGAATCCGGCGGCCGGCGGCTACGCGGAGGTCGCGCACGGCTCCAGCCACATACAGGCGGTCGGCTGGGACGGCAGCCGCTGCCCGGTGGCCCGCACCCTGCTGACGTACTCCCAGTCCTCGAACCCCGCCTCGCCGCACTACAGCGACCAGACGCGGCTGTTCTCGGACGAGCGCTGGGTGACCTCGCGGTTCTGCGAGAAGGACATCCTGCGCTCGCCGGATCTCCGGGTGGTGGTCGTCAGGAACTGATCAGGGGCTGATCACGGGCCGATTCACCGGCCGATCAGGGGCTGAACGACAGGAACACGAAGGCGGCGAAGATCGAGAGATGGACGCTGCCCTGGAGGAGGGTGGCGCGCCCGGGGACCACGGTCAGGGCGCTCACCACCGCCGTGAGCACGAACAGCACCATGTGGAGGGGCCCCAGACCCAGGATCAGGGGTCCCTCCAGCCACACCGAGGCGAGCGCGATCGACGGGATCGTCAGGCCGATGCTGGCGATGGCGGAGCCGTACGCCAGGTTCATGCTGGTCTGCATCCGGTCGCGGCTCGCCGCGCGCACCGCGGCGAGCGTCTCGGGAAGCAGCACCATGAGGGCGATGACGACGCCGACGACGGCCTTGGGCAGGCCGGCGGAGGCGACGGCGTCCTCGATGGTGGGCGAGACGAGCTTGGCGTTGCCGACGACGGCGACCAGGGCGACCACGAGCAGTGCGAGGCTGAACCAGGTCTCGCCCCGGGACGGCGGCTCGGCGTGCTCCTCCTCCGCCGCCCGGCCCTCCTGGCCGGGCCGGGGCACCGGCAGGAAGTAGTCGCGGTGCCGGACGGTCTGGACGGCGACGAACACCCCGTAGAGGAGGAGCGAGGAGACGGCTGCGAAGGCCAGCTGCGCTGAGGAGAACTCGGGGCCTGGGTGGGTCGTGGTGAACGTCGGCAGGACCAGGGTCATGGTCGCGAGGGTGCAGACGATGGCGAGTTCGCCGCCGGAGCCCTCGGCGTTGAAGACGGCGACCCGGTTGCGCAGCGCGCCGACGAGCAGGGAGAGGCCGACGATGCCGTTGCAGGTGATCATCACGGCGGCGAAGACCGTGTCCCGGGCGTAGCTGGTCGCCTTGTCGCCGCCGCCGCTCATCAGCATGACGATCAGTCCGACCTCGATGACGGTGACGGCGACGGCGAGCACGAGGGAGCCGTAGGGTTCGCCGACGCGGTGGGCGATGACCTCGGCGTGGTGGACGGCGGAGAGGACGGCCGCGAAGAGGCAGAGCGCGATCAGCACCACCGCGAAGCCGGGGAGATGGTCGCGCCCCCAGCCGAGGGCGAGGCCGACGGCCGCGACGACCGGCCCCCAGGTGGTCCACTGTCGTGCCAGTGCTGCGGTGCTCGAACTCATGCCCCGAATCCTGCCACAATGGGGAGAAATGCCTCTGTCCGCCGCGTACCGTGCGTACGCGGCGGACAGAGGCGGGTGAGCCTGTGGGGTGTTACGGCTTCGGCAGGACGCAGCCGGGGCGGTTCAGGTCGATCACGTTGCCGGGGCCGACGCAGGGGACGATCTGGTAGGTCTCCTGGGCGTAGTTGATGCCCTGGCGGACCGTCACGTTGCCGTTCTCGTCGACCTCGCACGGGTTGTTCACGGTGCAGCTCTGCCCGTCCTCGTTACCCGTGTTGTTGACGGCGACGACCTTGCCGGTGTTCCGGTCGATGACCGGCGAGCCGGATGTGCCGCCGATGGTGTTGCAGGTCGAGGTGTAGCGGACCGAGTCCTTCCAGGTCCAGTCGCCCTCTTCGAGGCGGTAGACGAACCCGTCGATGTCGCAGCTGTAGGTCCGCTTCCAGTACCCGGAGACGACGGTGATCGGCGTGCCCGCCACCGGGTGGGTGTCGTCGAGCGTGAGGGCGCTGATCCCGTACGTGCTCTGGATCTGCGCGTACGTCTTGGTCAGCTGGTAGATCGATATGTCGGTGTCGGTCATCGTGCCGTACGCGATCTTGCTGGCGCGCAGCGTGCCGACACCGGTACCGGCCGAGTTGAGCAGCGTGAACGAGCGGGTGGAGCGCTTGTTCATGACGACCTGGCCGGGCGCCGGGAAGCCGGTCTCCAGGCAGTGGCCGTTGGAGAGGACGAGCGCGTAGTCGTTCGGCTGGGAGTTGGGCATGCGCACGACGGACCCGGAACAGTTGCTGAGCGCGACCGTGCCGGCGAAGTCGACGGCGGCGACCGTCGTGGACGCGCCGCGCGGCGCGGATGCCGGGGCCTGTGCGACCGTGTCCGACGGTGCGGACGCCACGGCCGGGGCTGCCGCCGCTCCGGTGAGGAGCAGGGCGAGCAGGGCACCGACGAGAGGCTTCTTCATGTGGGGGTTCCCCTCTGCATCATGTGCAACCGGAGATCCTCCGGTTGTCATGAGCATTCTTGAAAGCTTCGGTGCGCCTGACAAGAGGGCGTACCTGCCGCCGCGTTGGGCGAAGCCACGCGGCGGCAGCGTCGGTCAGGACCCGGCGGGGAGACCGAGTGCGCGGGTGACGAAGTCCTGGGTCAGCCGGGAGGCCGACGCGACCGGGATGTACTGCCCGTCGAAGGGGAAGAAGTCGAGGACGCCGGCCGCCCCGTAGTTGGCCCACAGGCAGGTGGTCATGGGGAACGTGTCGGTGACGTTCTGCTGACACTTGATCACCATGGTGCGGGTGGTGACGAGTTGCGGCTTGCCGACGAGGTTGCGGCCGTAGCCCTCTTCGAGGTGCATCGAGTGGCCGAAGATCCTGTCCAGGGATGCCTTGGGGTCCTGGATCTTCTCGTACAGCTTCGTCCGCGCCGTGAACGTGGGCGCCGCAGCCGACCGGGTGCCCTTGCGCAGGATGATCTGGGGGCTGCCCGAGCAGGAGATCTCGTCCGCGATGTCACCGCCGTCGCTCTCGATCTCCTTCAGGCCGTCGTCGCCGGTGACGCTCATGTCGAGGTCGCTGCCGAAGTGGAAGCCGCCGTCGCCCTCGTCGCACACCTGGCCCTCCATCGTCGTCGGCACGACGACCTTGGTGTAGCGGGTGCCGGGGTCGGCGGCGAGCTCCTGCGCCGCCGACCCGTCACCACTCACCGTGCCGGACCGCTGCGCCGTCGGCGTCGCGGCCGTGCCGTGCTCCCCCGGCTGCCCTTCCGTCTGCTGCTGCGTGCCGCAGCCGGCCAGGGCCAGCCCCACGGCCAGCACCGCCGCGGTCGTCCGCCATGCGCTCATGTCCGCCGATTCCCCCAGGATCCGTCGATGTTGATCAAGACCTAAGTGATCTTAGGGGAGGGCGGAACGCCGGCGATCCCGCCGTCACATGGGACGCTCGTGCCCCTCCCAGTACGGGTCCCGCAGCCGGCGCTTGTAGAGCTTGCCGTTCGGGTCGCGGGGCATGTGCGCGATGAAGTCGACCGACTTGGGGCGCTTGTAGGAGGCGAGCCGGCTCTCGCAGTGGGCCAGGACCGAGGCGGCGAGCTCCGGACCCGGGGCGTGGCCCTCGGCCGGTTCGACGACGGCCTTGACCTCCTCGCCCCAGTCGGCGTGCGGGATGCCGAAGGCGGCGGCGTCGGCGACGGCGGGGTGGGCGAGGAGGGCGGACTCGATCTCGGCGGGGTAGATGTTGACGCCGCCGGAGATGATCATGTCGATCTTGCGGTCGCGGAGGAAGAGATAGCCGTCCTCGTCGAGGACGCCGAGGTCGCCGACGGTGAAGAAGTCGCCGATGCGGTTCGACGCCGTCTTGGCGTCGTCCTTGTGGTAGCGGAATCCGCCGGTGCTCATCTTCATGTAGACGGTGCCGAGCCGGCCGGGCGGCAGCCGGTTGCCGTCGTCGTCGAAGACGGCGAGTTCGCTGATGGGCCAGGCACGGCCGACCGTGCCGGGCTTCTTCAGCCAGTCCTCGGCGGTGGCGAAGGCGCCGCCGCCCTCGCTCGCCGCGTAGTACTCCTCGACGCAGCTCCCCCACCACTCGATCATCGCGCGCTTGACGTGGTCGGGGCAGGGCGCGGCGCCGTGGATGGCGTGGCGCATGGAGGAGACGTCGTAGCGGCCGCGGGTCTCCTCGGGCAGGGCGAGCAGCCGGTGGAACTGCGTCGGCACCATGTGGGTGTGCGTGCAGCGGTGGGTCTCGATGAGCCGCAGCATCTCCTCGGGGCTCCACTTGTCCATGAGGACGAGCGGATGGCCGATGTGCAGGGCGGCGGCGGCGAACTGGAGCACGGCGGTGTGGTAGAGCGGCGAGCAGACCAGATGGACGTTGCCGTCGAAGGGCTTGATGCCGAAGATGCCGAGGAAGCCGCCGAGGTGGGTCTCCTCGGGGAGCTTGCCGGGCAGCGGTCGCCGGATGCCACGGGGGCGGCCGGTGGTGCCGGAGGTGTAGTTCATGACCCAGCCGAGGGTGCGGTCGGCGGGTGTGGACTCGGGCTGTCCGGCGAGGAGTTCGGCGTACGGGCGGAAGCCGGGGACCTCGCCGACCGCGTACCGTACGGCCGCCGGCAGCCCCGCCTCGTCGGCGGCGCCGGCCGCGGCCTCGGCGAAGCGTTCGTGGGCGATGAGGACCTTGGCGCCGGAGTCGGCGACGATCCAGGCGATCTCGGGACCGACCAGGTGGTGGTTGACGGGCACCAGATAGAACCCGGCCTGGGTGGCGGCGAGACAGGCCGTCAGAAAGGCCGTGCCGTTGGGCAGGACGACGGCGAAGGCGTCGCCGCGCTCCAGACCGGCGGCGCGCAGTCCGTGCACGAGCCGGTTGACATCGGCGAGCAGCCGCCCGGCGGTCCACTCCTCCCCGTCGGGGGCGACGAGGACGACGCGGTCGGGGTCGGCGGCGGCCTGCGACCAGAATCCTCCCCCGGACCTCGTCCGGGGGGACCCCCACGGTCCTTCGCTCACTGCGCGCTCCTTCCGGCGATGCGGTTGATCCGGTCGACGGCCTTGTCGAAGCCGCGGGTGAGGTCGTCGAAGACCTGCTGGACGCTGCGCTCGCTGTTCATCCGGCCGACGATCTGGCCGACGGGGGTGCCGAGCAGCGGGGCGATCTCGTACTTCTGGATCCGGGAGACTGCCTCGGCGACGAGCAGCCCCTGCAGCGGCATGGGCAGGGTGCCGGGTCCGGCCGGGTCGTCCCAGGCGTCGGTCCACTCGGTGCGGAGCTGGCGGGCGGGTTTGCCGGTGAGCGCGCGGGAGCGGACGGTGTCGCCGGAGCCGGCGGCGAGGAGCTTGTCGGTGAGGGCTCGGGAGTGGAGTTCGGCCTCGGTGGTGGTGAGCCAGAGCGAGCCGAGCCAGACGCCCTGCGCGCCGAGGGCGAGTCCGGCGGCGATCTGCTCGCCGCTGCCGATGCCGCCGGCGGCGAGGACGGGCAGCGGGGAGACGGCCTCGACGACCTCGGGGGTCAGCACCATGGAGGCGATCTCGCCGGTGTGGCCGCCGGCCTCGTAGCCCTGGGCGACGACGATGTCGATGCCGGCCTCGGCGTGGTGCCGGGCGTGCCGGGCGCTGCCGGCGAGGGCGGCGACGAGGACGCCGTGGTCGTGGGCGCGGGCGACGACGTCGGCGGGCGGCGAGCCGAGGGCGTTGGCGAGCAGTCTGATGGGGTAGTCGAAGGCGACGTCGAGCTGGCTGCGGGCGACCTGTTCCATCCAGCCGGTGATGCGCCAGCCGGACGCCTCGCCCTCGGCGAGCTCGGGGACGCCGTGCTTGGCGAGCGTGGCGCGGACGAACTCCCGGTGCCCCGCCGGGATCATCGCCTCCACGTCGGCCTCGGTCACGCCCTCGACCTTCTTCGCGGGCATGACGACGTCGAGGCCGTAGGGCAGGCCGTCGGTGTGGTCCTGCATCCAGTCGAGGTCGCGGGCGAGGTCCTCGGGTGCGGTGTAGCGGACCGCGCCGAGGACGCCGAATCCGCCGGCTCTGGTGATGGCGGCGGCCACCGCGGGGAAGGGCGTGAAGCCGAAGATGGCGTGCTCGATCCCCAGTTTCCGACTCAGCTCCGTCTTCATGGGCGGCATGGTGCCGCAGCCGGTGTGCCGAGGGAAGAGATTTTCTGATGCAGTGTCAGATTGTTTCGGGACGGCGGGCCGGGTGGGAGAGGCTGCGCATGACGGAGTCGACGAGGACAACGGGGTACGGGGGTACGGGACCGAGCCGCCGGGCGTTCGGCGGCGGACTGCTCGCGCTGGGAGGTGCGCTGATGATCGGTACGGTGCCGGGGACGGCCGGGGCCGCCGGGGCCGCCCCCGAACCGGGCGGCGGGGGCGAGGGGCCCCCGCTGATCGGCTTCGGCGGGGCGCGGCGGACCGTGCTGCGGCGGGGCACGGCCGAGCGGGCCGGCTTGCTGCCCGAGCACCTGGACCGGCTCGTCACGGATGCCGAATCCTTCCTGCGCCCCTCCCCCGCGCACCCCTGGTACGCGGGCGCGGTGCTGCTCGCGGGGCGCGGCGGGACGGTCGCGCTGCACCGGCCGATCGGCATGGCCGTGCGCTACTCCGCGTACGACGAGAAGACCGACACCGGCGTGGAGCTGCCGTCCGACGAGCAGATCCCGATGCGCGAGGACACGGTCTTCGATCTCGCGTCCGTCTCCAAGCTCTTCACGTCGATCCTGGCGGTGCAGCAGATCGAGCGCGGGGCGCTGGAGCTGGAGCGGAAGGTCACGGCGTATCTGCCGGAGTTCGGGGGCGGCGGCAAGCAGGAGATCACGGTCCGTCAGCTGCTCACGCACACCACGGGGTTCCGGGCCTGGATCCCGCTCTACAAGGAGCCGACACGGGAGGGGCGGCTGCGGCTGCTGTGGCAGGAGGTGCCGGCGAACCCGCCCGGGACGGTCTATCTCTACTCGGACCTGAACCTGATCACGCTTCAGCTGATCCTGGAGGAGATCACCGGTCACGCTCTGGACGACCTGCTCCGAACCGAGATCACCGCTCCGCTCCGGATGCACCGCACCCGTTTCAATCCACCGCTCTCCTGGCGCCCCGGCATCGCCGCCACGGAGGACGCCCGCAAGCCCTGGTCCGGGCTCGACCGGGGAATGGTGTGGGGCGAGGTGCACGACGAGAACGCCTACGGGATGGGCGGGGTCGCCGGCCACGCCGGGGTGTTCTCGTGCGCCTGGGACCTGGCGGTCCTGGCCCGGACGCTGCTCAACGGCGGGGCGTACGGCGACGCCCGGATCCTCTCCCCCGCCTCCGTGGAGCTGATGTTCACCGACTTCAACACCGCCTTCCCCGGCGACGAGCACGGCCTCGGCTTCGAGCTCTACCAGCACTGGTACATGGGCGCGATGGCCACCCCGCGCACGGCGGGCCACACCGGTTTCACCGGCACCAGCCTGGTCCTCGACCCGACGACCGACGCGTTCCTGATCGTCCTCGGCAACTCCGTGCACCCCGTGCGCACCTGGCGCTCCGGCTCCGCGCCCCGGGTCGCCACCGCCGACGCCCTGGCCCGCGCCGTGCCGGTGCGCCCTGCCCGGGGTCGCCGGGCCTGGTTCTCCGGCATGGCGAGCGGCACCACCGCGACCCTCACCCTGCCCGACGTCCCCGGCGCCGCCCGCCTCGCCTGCGCCCTGTGGTGGGACACCGAACCCGGCGCGGACGCCGCCGTCCTGGAGGCGTCGGCCGACGGCGGCGCGCACTGGTCCCCCGTGCCCTTCACCACGAACGGTCCGACAGACCATCCCACCGGCTCGGTCGGCGGCTGGTCGGGCCGGGTCTGGCACGAGCTGACCGCCGACCTGACGGCGTGGTCGCCCGGGCCCGTACGGCTGCGCTGGCGGTACACCACCGACCGGCGCTACGTGGGGCGCGGCGTGTACGTGGACGGGCTGCGGGTCCTCGACGCGACCGGGGCCCCGTTGTTCGACGAGGCCCGCCCGGCGGACGGGGCGCGGATCGAGCCGGTGGGGTGGACGGCCTCGGCGGACTGAGCGGACCCGGCCGAGGACGCGGGCCGGCCGGTCAGGCGCCCGTCACGGCCGCCGCGCGCAGGGCGTCGAGCACCGGGCGGATCAGGGGGTGCTGCTCGGCCCCGCGCCGTACCGCCGCGAAGACGCGGCGGGTGGGGGCGACGCCGTCGACCGGGCGGACGACGACGTCGGTGAGGTCGGTGCCGCGCAGGGCCGAGCGGGGCACCAGGGCGACGCCCGCGCCGGCCGCGGCGAGGGCGACGACGGCGCGGAAGTCGTCGGAGATGTGCTCCAGGCTGGGCGCGAAGCCGGCGTACTCGCAGGCGAGGACGGTCACGTCATGGCACGGGTTGCCGGCGGACTGGCCGATCCAGGCGTCCTTGGCCAGGTCGGCGAGCGCGACGCGATCCCCGGCGGCGAGCGGGTGGTCCGGCGGCAGGACCGCGTCGAACGGCTCCGCGTAGAGCGGTACGCGGGTGAGCCGGGCGTCGTCCTCGCCGGGCGCCCCGCGGTACTCGACGGCGACGGCCACGTCGACCTGCCGGTCCAGGACCATCAGCAGGCTCTCGTCGCCCTCCGCGTCGCGCACCCGCACCCGGATGCCGGGGGCGGTGCGGGCGAGGGCGCCGATGGCGGGGGCGACGACGAGGCCGATGCCGGTGGCGAAGGCCGCCACGGTGACCGTGCCGGCCTCGCCCGAGCCGTACGCCGCCAGCTCGGCCTCGGCACGCTCCAGCTGGGCCAGGACGGCGTTGGCGTGGCTCAGCAGGATCTCGCCGGCCGGGGTGAGCCGGGCGCCGCGGGCGTTGCGGTCGACCAGGCGGTGGCCGGTCTCCTGCTCCAGGGCGGCGAGCTGCTGGGAGACGGCGGAGGGCGTGAGGTAGAGCGCGGCGGCTGCCGCCGTGACGGTGCGGTGGTCGGCCACCGCCCGGAGGATGTGCAGCCGCCGCGCTTCGATCATGCCCCTAGTCTCGCAGGGCGGCGCGCGCGTCGACGAACGCGTCCACGGCCCGGTTCACGTCGTCCGTCGAGTGAGCGGCGGAGAGCTGGACGCGGATGCGGGCCTGGCCCTGCGGCACGACCGGGTACGAGAAGCCGATCACGTACACGCCGCGCTCCAGGAGCAGCTCGGCCATCCGTCCGGCCTCGGCGGCGTCGCCGATCATGACGGGGGCGATGGCGTGGTCGCCGGGGAGGATGTCGAAGCCCTCCTCGGTCATCCGGCGGCGGAACAGCTCGGTGTTGGCGTTCAGCCGCTCGCGCAGGTCACCGGCCGACTCCAGGAGGTCGATGACCTTCAGGGAGGCGGCGGCGATCACCGGGGCGAGGGTGTTCGAGAACAGGTACGGGCGCGAGCGCTGGCGCAGCAGGGCGACGATCTCGGCGCGGGCCGCGACGTAGCCGCCGGAGGCGCCGCCGAGGGCCTTGCCGAGGGTGCCGGTGATGATGTCGACGCGGTCCATCACGCCGTGCAGCTCGGGGGTGCCGCGGCCGCCGGGGCCGACGAAACCGACGGCGTGCGAGTCGTCGACCATGACCATGGCGTCGTAGCGCTCGGCCAGGTCGCAGATCTCGTCGAGCGGCGCGACGTAGCCGTCCATGGAGAACACGCCGTCGGTGACGATCAGCTTGCGCCGGGCGCCGCCCGCGGTGGCCTCCTTGAGCTGCTGCTCCAGGTCCGCCATGTCGCGGTTGGCGTAGCGGAAGCGGCGGGCCTTGGAGAGGCGGATGCCGTCGATGATGGAGGCGTGGTTGAGGGCGTCGGAGATGACCGCGTCCTCCGCGCCGAGGAGGGTCTCGAAGACGCCGCCGTTGGCGTCGAAGCAGGAGGAGTAGAGGATCGTGTCCTCCTGGCCGAGGAAGCTCGACAGGCGCGCCTCGAGCTCCTTGTGGACCTCCTGGGTGCCGCAGATGAAGCGGACGGACGCCATGCCGTAGCCCCAGCGGTCGAGGGCCGCGTGGGCGGCGGCGATGACCTCGGGGTGGTCGGCGAGACCGAGGTAGTTGTTGGCGCAGAAGTTCAGCACCTCGCCGGGACGGCCCCCGGCGGTGACGGCGACGGTCGCGGACTGCGGCGTGCCGATGACCCGCTCGGGCTTGTGCAGACCGGCCTGCTGGATCTCGTCGAGGGTGGCGCGGATGCCGTCGCGTACGGAATCGAACATGTCAGGTGCTCCTGAGGATCAGACGGTCCAGTCGAGGATGATCTTGCCGGACTTGCCGGACGCGGCGTCGTCGAACGCGGCGTCGAAGTCGCGGTAGTCGTAGCGGCCGGTGATCACCGGGGAGAGGTCGAGGCCGCCCTCCAGGAGGACGGACATGGCGTACCAGGTCTCGAACATCTCGCGGCCGTAGATGCCCTTGATGGTGATCATCGAGGTGACGATCCGCGCCCAGTCGACGGCGAAGTCCTCGGCGGGCAGGCCGAGCATGGCGATCTTGCCGCCGTGGGTCATGTTGGCGACCATGTCGCGCATCGCGTGCGGGTTGCCGGACATCTCCAGGCCGACGTCGAAGCCCTCCTTCAGCCCGAGGGTGCGCTGGCCGTCGGCGATGGTCTGCTCGGCGACGTTGAGCGCGAGCGAGACGCCGGTCTTGCGGGCCAGGGCGAGGCGCTCCTCGCTGACGTCGGTGATGACGACGTTGCGGGCGCCGGCGTGCTTGGCGACGGCCGCGGCCATGATGCCGATCGGGCCGGCGCCGGTGACCAGCACGTCCTCGCCGACGAGCGGGAAGGAGAGCGCGGTGTGCACGGCGTTGCCGAACGGGTCGAAGATCGCGGCGACGTCCAGGTCGACCTCGACGCGGTGCACCCACACGTTGGAGGCGGGCAGCACGACGTACTCGGCGAAGGCGCCGTCGCGGCCGACACCGAGGCCGACGGTGGCGCGGCACAGGTGGCGGCGGCCGGCCAGACAGTTGCGGCACTTGCCGCAGACCAGGTGGCCCTCGCCGCTGACGAGGTCGCCGGCCTTGATGTCGGCGACGTCGCGGCCGGTGTCGACGACCTCGCCGACGAACTCGTGGCCGAGGGTCAGCGGCGTGGCGATGGTCTTCTGCGCCCAGCCGTCCCAGGAGCGGATGTGCAGGTCGGTGCCGCAGATTCCGGTCCGCTTCACCTTGATCAGAACGTCACCGGGGCCGTACTCCGGCTCGGGCACGTCCGTGAGCCAGAGTCCCGGCTCCGCCTTCTGCTTGACCAGCGCCTTCAATGTCACGGCTCCCGACGTACGTGTCCTGTGATGTCCGGGTCCGGGCGCGGCGAAGCACCCAAGATCTCTGGAAGGAAATCTTCCGTACGTCGGGCTCGTGGTCCATCGAGGTTTTCTTAAGCGCGCTCGCAGATCAGCTTCACGCCCCTGGCGGGAGCGGTGCGGCGTCAACCTCGGACGCCTTCGGTTCCGCTACTGCTTTCGAGGGGCGCCGAGCACCGCCATGGCCGCGTTGTGTCCGGGGACGCCGCTCACGCCGCCGCCACGGACGGCGCCGGCGCCGCACAGCAGGACGTTGGGACGGTCCGTCTCGACGCCCCACGTGCCCTCTGGTCCTTCCCCGAAGGGGAAGGAGAGATCGCGGTGGAAGATGTGGCCGCCGGGCAGCCGCAGTTCGTGTTCCAGGTCGACGGGGCTCTTCGCCTCGATGCAGGGCCGGCCGTCGGCGTCACGGGCCAGGCAGTCGGCGATCGGCTCGTCGAGGACGGCGTCGAGCTGGTCGAGGGTGGCCTTGAGGAGGGCCTCGCGGGCGCCGTCGGGGTCGGCGGCGAAGAGCCGGGCGGGCGCGTGCAGGCCGAACAGGGTGAGGGTCTGGTAGCCGCGGGCGGTGGCCTCGGGGCCGAGGATGCTCGGGTCGGTGAGGGTGTGGCAGTAGATCTCGGCCGGCGGCGCGCCGGGCAGGTCGCCGGCGGCGGCCTCGGCGTACGCGGTGCCCAACTGCCGGTATCCCTCGGCGATGTGGAAGGTGCCGGAGAACGCCTCGCGCGGATCCACGGCGCGGTCCCGGAGCCTCGGCAGCCGGGTCAGCACCATGTTGACCTTGAGCTGCGCGCCCTCGGCCGGGGCCGGGGCCGGGTCGCCGAGCAGTCCGGCGAGCGCCTGCGGGGAGGCGTTGACGAGCACGTGGCCGGCGCCGACGACGCCCTCGCCGGAGGCGGTGCGGTACGCGACCTCGGCGCGGGTGCCGTCGGTGTCGATCCGGGTGGCCTCGTGGCCCGTGAGGATCGTGGCCCCGGCGGCGCGGGCCGCGTCGGCGAGGGCGTCGGTGAGCGCGCCCATGCCGCCCACGGGGACGTCCCAGTCGCCGGTCCCGCCGCCGATGACGTGGTAGAGGAAACAGCGGTTCTGCAGCAGCGAGGGGTCGTGGGCGTCGGCGAAGGTGCCGATGAGGGCGTCGGTCAGGACGACGCCGCGTACCAGGTCGTCCGCGAAGTGCCGCTCGATCGCCGCCCCGATGGGCTGCTCGAAGAGCATGTCCCAGGTCTCCGTGTCGTCGACCCGGGCGCGCAGCGCGTCACGCGTCGGCAGCGGTTCGGTGAGCGTGGGGAAGATCCGGCGCGCGGCGCGCGCGGTCCGCCCGTAGAAGCCCTGCCAGGCCTCGTACTCGCGGTCGGAGCCGGTCCGCGCGGCGAAGGAGGCGCGGGTGCGGGCGTCGTCGCTGCCGACGAGCAGCCCGGAGTCGCCGTACGGGGTGTACGAGGCGACCGAGCGCTTGCGCACCGCGAAGCGCAGCCCGAGGTCCCGGACGATCTTCTCGGGCAGCAGCGACACGAGGTACGAGTAGCGGGACAGCCGGACGTCCACCCCGGGGAACGGCCGCGTCGAGACGGCGGCCCCGCCGGTCGTGCCCAGCCGTTCGAGGACGAGGACCCGGCGCCCGGCGCGGGCGAGATAGGCGGCGGCGACGAGGCCGTTGTGTCCGCCGCCGACGATGACGGCGTCGTAGGAGCTCTGCGGTGCGGTCATGCCCCTTGCTAGCACCCGACGGCCGGGTCCCACCAGATGGCGTGCGGGGGCGGGGCCGCTACGTGCCCCCGGCCGCCAGCCGCTCCCGGCAGTAGCCCTCGTCGGCCTGGGCCGCGCGGGTGTCCGGGTGGTCGGGGCCGAGGAGGCGGGTGCGGGTCCGGGTCAGGTGGCGGTACTGGTCGAGGGCCTCGGGCCAACGGCCGAGACGGCCCAGGGCGATGGCCGTTTCGCGGCGGCTCGCGAGGGTGTCGGGGTGGTCGGGGCCGAGGACGAGGGTGCGGGCGTCGAGGACCGCGCGCGACTCGGTCAGGGCCTCGTCCCACTGGCCGAGGCGGCCCAGGTTGACGCCCAGGCCGTGGCGGGCGCGCAGGGTCTCGGGGTGGTCGGCGCCGTCGACGCGGGTGCGGGCGGCGGCGAGCTCGCGGTAGAGCGTGGTGGCCTCGTCGGCGCGGCCGAGGCGGCCGAGGCAGATGCCGGTCTCGTAGCGGGCGGCGAGGGTGTCGGGGTGGTCGGGGCCGAGGACGGCGCGGCGGGCCTCGGCGACCTCGCGGTACTGGGTGAGGGCGTCGGACCAGCGGCCGAGCCGGCCGAGGGCGTGGCCGATCTCGTGGCGGGTGGCGAGGGTGTCGGGGTGGTCGGCGCCGAGCAGCCGGGTGCGGGCGTCGGCGACCTCGCGGGCGGTCGCGTACGCCTCGGTGACGCGGCCGATCCGGCCGAGGGTGCAGGCCAGGTTGTGCCGGCAGCGCAGGGTGTCCGGGTGGTCGGCGCCCGTGGTGCGTTCGCGGGCGGCGAGCACGGCCTCGTACACCGAGTGGGCCTCGGCGTGCCGGCCGAGGCCGCCGAGCACGTACGCGGTCTCCTGGCGGGCCGCGAGGGTGTCGGCGTGGTCGGTGCCGAGGGTGCGGGCGCGGCCCTCGGCGACCGCGGCGAAGCGGCTGAGGGCCTCGGAGGGCCGGCCGAGCCGGGCGAGGGCGAAGCCGAGTTCGTAGCCGCTGGCGAGGGTGTCGGGGTGGTCGGCGCCGAGGACGTGCGTCCGGTCCCGGACGACCGTGCGCAGCAGGTCCGCGGCCTCCGCCCAGCGGCCGAGCCGGCCCAGGCCGAGCCCGGCCCGGTGCCGTCCGGCGAGCACGGCGACGAGCTCGCCGGTCGGCGGGCCGTCGGCGGCGGGCGCCGGTTCCGGTGTCGGCGCGAGGGCGCGGGTCCAGGCGCCGGTGAGGGCGCTGGCCGGGTCGTACGCGGGGGCCGCCCGGCCGGCGAGGGTGGTGACGGCGGTGCGGCCGGTGCCCATGGCGCGGGCCCAGCCGGGCAGGGCGGGCGGCGCCGGGGGCGTGAGGCTCCAGGCGCCGCTGTGCCGGCCGGAGGTGAGCCGTTCGCGCAGTTCCGCCGCGTCGGACGGGCGGCCCTCGGGGGACTTGGCGAGCAGGTCGAGCACGGCCAGGTCGAGGTAGCCGGGCAGTTCGGGGCGGTGGCTGCGCAGCGGCGCGGGCGTGGTGTCGCGGTGGCCGATGAGGATGGCCCAGGTGTCGTCCATGTCGAACGGCGGGGCCCCGGTGGCCATCTCGTAGAGCACGCAGCCCAGTGAGTAGAGGTCGCTGCGGTGGTCGACCTCCTCACCGCCGCCGATCTGCTCCGGCGACATGTAGTGCGGGGTGCCCATGGCGATGCCGGTGCCGGTGAGCCGGGAGGTGAAGCCGATGTCGGCGCCGAGGCGGGCGATGCCGAAGTCGCAGATCTTCACGGTGCCGTCGCCGAGCCGCACGATGTTGGCGGGCTTGAGGTCGCGGTGGATGACGCCCTGGCGGTGGGTGTAGGCGAGGGCGTCGGCGACCTGTTCGGCGATCTCGACGACGTCGCCGACGGGCAGCGGCCGCTTGCCGTTGTCGTTGAGGAGCTGGCTCAGGTTGCGCCCGTCGAGGAGTTCCATGACGAGGAAGAGCACGCCGTCGGACTCGCCGAAGTCGTGCACGACGGTGATGCCGCGGTGCTGGAGCGCGGCGGCGACGCGGGCCTCGCGGCGGAAGCGTTCGCGGAGCACGGCGAGGTTGGCGGGGTCGCGCTGCTGGCCCAGCGGCCGCAGGCACTTGACGGCGACGCGCCGGCCGAGCGATTCGTCGGTGGCCCGCCAGACCTCGCCCATGCCGCCGCGGCCGATCACCTCGTGCAGCCGGTACCGGCCCTGGATCAGCCTGGTGTCCGTGTCCGCCATCGCGTGCTGTCGCCCCCGTTTGCCCTGTTGCCGTGCGGCTCCCTCCCCGGCTCGTCCAGTATGGCGGCCGCGCTGCGCAGACTGTACGGCATGGGCCGGGTGTCGGGTCCGAGCCGGTCCATGGCACGCAGGATGTGCCTGGGGGGCAGCCGCCAGCGCAGCCGGTCGGGCACGCAGCGCAGCAGGTTCGCCGTGGCGGTCAGCCGGCGGGTGACGGTCGCGGGCGGCGGCGCGGGCCTGCCGTACAGCTCGTGGGCGTACGGGGGCAGGGAGTCGTACGCGAGGGCGGCCACGCGCCGCCAGATCACCTCCCGCGCGGGGCGCAGCGCCGGGGCGACCGGGGGCCGGCGCAGGAAGTCGTCGACGGTGCGGGCGTCGTCCCCGGCGGCGAGCTGTGGCCGGATGTCCTGGAAGTAGCGGGCGAGGGCGGCGGTGCTGCCGGGCACGGTGGCGGGGTCGAGGCCGACGAGCCGGGCGGAGGTGCGCTGTTCGTCGACGTACCGGTCGGCCTGGGCGTCGGTGAGCGGGATGCCGGAGCGGCGGACGACGTGGAGGTACGAGTCGATCTCGGCGCAGTGCACCCAGAGCAGCAGCTCGGGGTCGTCGACTCCGAGCAGCCGGTGGATCTTCCGCACCCGGGCGCCCGCGGCCTCGGCGGCCTCCGTGGTGCCGTACGTGAGGGTGCCGACGAAGCTCGCGGTGCGCATCAGCCGGCCCCAGGCGTCCCGCCGGAAGTCGCTGTTGATCATGACTCCGCGGACGGCGACGGGGTGCAGCGCCTGCAGGTACAGGGCGCGCACCCCGCCGATCCACATGACGGGGTCGCCGTGGAGCTGCCAGGTGACGGACCGGGGGCCGAAGAGCCCCGGGTCGGGGTCGTGCGTGGTGGCGTCGGGCCGCATGGTTCCAAGGCTAGGTGGAGGGCCCGTCCGCGCGAAGAGTCAGCGCCAGATCGTCTGCACGGAGTCGAACTGGACCCAGGTGATCGGGCTGCTCGTGTTGGCGCCGAAGACGCTGACCGAGCCGGTCGGGTTGATCTCGAAGCGGCAGGCGTTGATGCCCTGGCTGTTGTTGCGGGGCACGGCGGCGCGGACGTAGCCGGTGGGGAGGGCGAAGCCGTCGGGCAGCCGGCCGATCTTGGCGTCGCCGGTCAGGCTGCAGGTGACGAGGCCGCGGGCCTGGAGGAAGACGGTGCCGGCGATGGTGACCAGGCGGACCTCGGGCGTGGCGCCGGCGCTCGGGGTGATCCCGGGCTCCAGGACGAGCGCCGTCCAGGCACCGGCGTCGACGGTGCCGGTCACGGCGGCCGCCGGGGTGGCGGCGGCGAGGCCGCCCGCGGTGAGGGCGGCGGGCAGGGCGAGGGCCGCGCCGAGGACGCTGCGGCGGTTGTGGGACATGCGACTCCTTGAGGTGGGGAAGGTCTAGCGCCAGACGGCGCTGAAGTTGTCGAGCTGCGCCCAGGCGATCGGGTTCGTGGTGCGTCCGCCGTACAGCCGCACCGCGCGGTCGCTGCCGATCTCGACGCGGGCGACGGCGGGGCCGCCGGCCGCGTTGTCGCGGGGCACCGTGGCGCGGGCGGTGATGCTCGGGGTGAGCGCGTCGGGCAGGGTGCCGAGGACGGTGTCGGCGGTGAAGGGGCCCGCGACCCCGCCGGAGAGCTGGAGCACGGTGGTGCCGGCGAGGCTGATCAGGCGTGCCTTCGGGGTGTTCTGATCGGGTGTCACGCCGGTGGCGAGGGTGATCGGCTGCCAGTCGGTGAGGACCTTCACGCCGTCGGTCTCGGGGGCCCCGGACAGCGACAGGATGGTGCAGGTGCGCGGGCCGGGGTCCTCGCAGGCGTAGCCGAAGTGGAGGTGCGGGACGCCGTCGCGGACGGAGACCGCCATGCCCTCCGGCTCGCGCCACTCGAGGCCGGGCGCGGCGGTGACGAACTGCCGGTCGAGCTGGTTGCCGGTGGCCCACTCGAAGGCGGTGAGGTAGGTGTTGCCGGGCAGCGGGACCTTGGCCAGCGACTGGCCCTGGAGGGTGTAGAGGACGCCGGCGTGGGACGTGTACCCCTGGAAGTCGACGCCCTCGGGCGGCAGCACGGGGGTGATCCGCTGGAGCGGCTGCCACACCCCGGCGGCCGCCTGCGCGAGGTCGTAGCGCTCGTAGCAGGTGGCGCCGCCGAGTCCGAAGCGGAGCACGAGCTCGTTCGCGCCGTGGTCGATGGTGGGGGTGATCCACCGGGCGGCGGTGTCGGGGGTGTACGGCTGGGTGTGCCGCGGGGTGTTGTAGTCGACGACGTCGCCGTCGGCGTACGAGAAGCTGGTGACGGCGGTGCCGAAGCCCTCGTTCTTGCTGTTCGGCGTGGAGGCCGTCTCGGTCCACAGCCACACGGCCCCGTCGCGGTTCTCCACGCCGAGGTTGACGCCGTGTCCGAAGCCGCGCAGGTACATGTGGCCGAGGATCGCGCCGGACGGGCTGAGCCTGGTCAGGCACAGGTCGCCGTTGCTCAGCCGGGTGGCCCAGTCGGGGGCGGTGGTCTCACCGGGCAGCAGGATGCCGCCGTCCATGATCTGGAGGGTGTAGACGTCGGCGGTGACGGGGTCGAAGGCGAACGACTGCATGACGGTGCCGTTCTGCAGCGGGCGCCGGTGGAGCAGCTTGGCCACCGGGCCCGCGATGTCTATCTGTCCTGGGATGGTGACGCTCAACGGCGCGCTCCTCGACGACTCGGCTGGCGATCCGACCATGCCTGTTCATGATCGAACCGCGTCAGTCTGCCAAACGTCCTCCTCGACCGACAGGAACCGGGTCTCCGGACGGCCCGCGAGCGCGGGCGAGTCGGCCGGCCGCGCCCAGACCCGGGTGGTGAGGAAGCCGAGGAACCGCTCGGCCTGCGCGGCCTCCGCGAAACCGAGGTCGACCACCACGTAAGCCGGGTCGTCGACCGGGCGGCGGACGGAGTGGTGGAGCACGCCGGCCTCGGCGCGGGCGGCGGCGAAGGTGTCGAAGGCGCGCTTCCACACGGCGTAGTCGGTGATCGGGTGCTCGATGTGCAGGATGATCATGGCTCCTCCTCGACCGGCTCGACGGTCTCCTCTCAGCGTGGGGCGGGGCGGCGCGGCGCCGGTATCCCAGATATCGGGGGATTCGCCCCGTACGCTCCACGCCATGTCCTCCCCCTCACCCCAGGCGTACGACCGGGCGTACGAGCGGATCGCACGGGTCTGCGCGGCCGGCGGCGACCCGCGGGAGCTGCGGGTGCGGCTGCTCCGCGAGCTGCGGGAAGTGATCGGCTTCGACGCCTTCGCCTTCCTGCTGACCGATCCGGTGACGGAGGTCGGCTGCGCCCCGGTGGCGCGCGTGCCGGACCTGGCGGACCTGCCGCGGATCGTGCGGCTGAAGTACCTGACGCCGGTGAACCGCTGGACGGGTCTCTCCGGGGCCGCCGCGCTGAGCGGGTACGGGCCGGGGGCGCGGGGCCCGATGTGGGCGGAGGCGCTGGGTCCGCTCGGGGTGCGGGACCTGGCGTCGGCGGTGTTCCGGGACCGGTACGGCTGCTGGGGCTTCCTGGACCTGTGGCGGTACGAGACGGAGGCAGGCGCCTTCCGTTCCGCCGAGCTCGGCTTCCTGGACCGGATCGCCGGACCGGTGACGGAGGCGCTGCGCAAGGGCCAGGCGGCGACCTTCGTGTCCCGGCCGCCCGGCGCGGTCCGGCCCGGTCCCCTCGTGCTGCTGCTCTCGCCGGGGCTGCGGGTGCGCGGCCGGACGCCCGGCTCGGACGCGTACCTCGCCGGGCTCCTTCCGCCGGAGCGGGGCGAGGCCCCGGTCCCGGCCGCCGTCTACAACGTCGCGGCCCAACTCCTCGCCCGCGAGGCCGGCGTGGATCCGCATCCGCCGCGGGCCCGGGTCCATCTCGCCGACGGGCTGTGGCTGACGCTGCGCGCGGCCAGGATCGGCCACGAGGAGAGGGAGCCGGCGGCGGACCGGGAGATCGCCGTCACCATCGAGGAGTCGACCCCGGCCGAACGGCTTGACGTCTTCTGCCGGGCGCACGGTCTGAGCGCGCGCGAGACCGGACTCCTCGGGCTGCTCGCGGAGGGTTCCGACAGCCACGCGCTCGCCGGGAGCCTCCACCTGTCCGAGCACACGGTCCAGGACCATCTGAAGTCGGTCTTCGCCAAGACCGGCACGCACAGCCGGCGGGCGCTGCTCGCGCGGGCGCTCGGCACATAGGGATCGCGAGGCCCCCCGTTCCGCCCGTCCCCGTGCGGGGTGCCGGCCGGCCGCGCATGATCGAAGCATGTCCCAGGTCACGACCACCGACCTGTACGAGGTCACGATGGCGCTCTCGTACCTGCGGGAGGACATGCGCGCACCGGCCACGTTCAGCCTGTTCGTGCGGGAGCTGCCGCCGGGCCGCGGGTTCCTCGTCGCCGCCGGGCTCGAACCGGCCCTCGACTACCTCTCGCGGTTCCGGGTGGGCCGCGCCGACGTGCAGGAGTTCGCCGAGGTGCTGCGCCGGCCCGTCGAGGACCTCGAACCGCTGCGCGGCGTCTCCTTCGAGGGACAGGTCCGGGCGGTGCCCGAGGGACGCGTCGTCCTGGCCGGTGAGCCGCTGCTGGAGGTGACCGCGCCGCTGCCGCAGGCGCAGCTGGTGGAGACGTACCTGCTCTCCCTGGTCTGTCACCAGACGGCGGTGGCCTCCAAGGCGGCCCGGTGCGTGCTCGCCGGCGCCGGGCGTCCGCTCGTCGACTTCTCGCTGCGGCGCGCGCACGGGGCCGAGGCCGGCATGCAGGCGGCGCGACTCGGTGCCCTGGTCGGCTTCGCGGGCACCAGCAACGTCGCCGCCGCCCACCGTTACGGCATCCCGGCGGCCGGCACCATGGCGCACTCGTACGTGGAGAGCTTCCCCTCCGAGGAGACGGCGTTCCGCGCCTTCGCCCGCACCCATCCGGGGCCGGTGACCTTCCTGGTCGACACCTACGACACGGACCGCGGGGTGGCGACGGCGGCGCGCGTGCTGTCCGACCTGGGGCTCGGGCCGGGGTGCGCGATCCGGCTCGACAGCGGGGACCTCGGCGCCCAGGCCCGCCGGGCGCGGGCCGCGCTGGACGCGGCGGGGCTCGGGGACGTACGGATCATCGTGAGCGGCGGTCTGGACGAGTACGCCGTCGACCGTCTGGTGCGGGACGGGGCGCCGGTCGACGCGTACGCCGTGGGGACGAAGGTCGGCACCGCCGCCGACGCGCCCTATCTGGACGCGGCGTACAAGCTCGTCGAGTACGACGGGCGGCCGGTCATGAAGCTCTCGTCGGCGAAGGCGACGGCGCCCGGCCCGAAGCAGGTCTTCCGCGGGCGGGGTACGCGGGACGTGATCGGTCTGGCGAACGAAGAGCCGCCCGGGGGCACCGAGCCGCTGCTCGCGACCGTGATGAGCGGCGGGCTGCGCACCGGGTCGCCCGACACCCTGGCGGCGGCCCGCGCCCGCTTCGAGGCGGATCTCGCCGCCCTGCCGGAGGAGGCCCGGCGCATCGAGGGCCCGGTGGCCCCGGCGCCGGCGGTGTCGGCTCGCCTCACGGCCCTGACCAGCGTCGTACGGCACCGGATGGGGAGCCGGACCGGCGCCGGACGCGGCGAGCCGGGCTGAGGCGCGGGACCGAGGGAGGAGCGTGGTGGGATGACGTGGGCGCTGTCGCTGGTGGGGGCGGCCCTGGTGCTGTTCGTGCTGCGCGACGTCTTCCACACGCTCTGGCACCCGACCAGGCACGGCGGGCTCAGCCGACTGGTGATGCGGTCCGTGTGGCGGCTGTCGTCCCGGCGCGGGGAACGCCTGCGGCCGGCCGGTCTCTCGGGCCCGACCGGCATGATGATCGTGGTCGCCATCTGGGCGCTCATCGTCGCCGTCGGCTGCGCGCTGATGTACTGGCCGCACATGCCGGACGACTTCTCGTACGCCGCCGGGCTCGCCCCCGGCTCACACGCGGGTCCGCTCGACGCGCTGTACGTCTCCCTCGTCACCCTGGCCACCCTGGGCCTGGGAGACATCGTGCCGACCTCGGGCTGGCTGCGCGTGCTCGCCCCGATGGAGGCCCTGGTGGGCTTCGCCCTGCTGTCCGCGACCGTCGCCTGGATCCTGGGCGTCTACCCGGCCCTCGCCCGGCGCCGGGCGCTGGCCCTGCGCCTGTCCCATCTGCGCCGCAGCCGCGCCACCGCCCGGGCCCTGGACACCGACGGCAGCGCCGCCCTGCTCGACTCCCTCGCGTCGGCCGTCTCGATCGTCACGGTCGACTTCCTGCAGTACGCCGAGTCGTACTACTTCTACGACGGCGAGGAGCACATCGCGCTGCCCGCCCAGCTCGCCTACGCCACGGACCTGGCCGACCAGGCCGCCCGGGCCCGCCACCCGGACGTCCGGGTCTCCGGGGCGGCGCTGCGGACGGCCCTGGACGACCTGGCCGCGGTGCTCGACGCGCGCTTCCTGCGTACGGGCGAGGCCCCGGCGGACGTCTTCGCGGCGTACGCGGCCGACCACGGCCGCTGAGCCGGGCCGGACAGGGCAGTGCGGAAGGCGGGGCGCGCGGGAGGAGGAGGGGCCCATCCGCTTCTCGCGGATCCTGATTGTGCGGTGCACGGCACGAAGCCGCTTCTCCGCGTCCTCTCGGAAGGGGACCCCTCCTCACCCTCAGCAAAGCACCGGTCGGCGTCCGGCGCCACGCAGTGGCCGGGACAGGGACCTGCGCCACGCGGTGGCCGGGCGCAGGCGACGGGTCAGCGGCGGACGCGGGGCATGCCGAGGCCGATCCAGGAGATGATCTCGCGCTGGATCTCGTTGTTCCCGCCGCCGAAGGTGAAGATGACGGCGGAGCGGTAGCCGCGTTCCAGTTCGCCGTGCAGCACCGCGCCGGCCGAGCCCTCCTTCAGCGCGCCGGCGGCGCCGGTGACCTCCATGAGGGAGGCGTAGGCGTCGCGGCGGGCCTCGGAGCCGTACACCTTGACCGCGGAGGCGTCGTGCGGGGTGAGGGTGCCCTGCTGGACGGCGTTCACCATCTGCCAGTTGAGCAGCTTCATCGCGTCGAGGCGGGCGTGAGTGCGGGCCAGGGTGCGGCGGACCCAGCCGAGGTCGAGGACGCGGCGCCCGTCGGCGAGCTTGGTGTCGGCGGCCCAGCGCTGCACGTCGTGCAGGGCGCGGATGGCCATGGTGCCGTGGGCGGCGAGGGTGACGCGCTCGTGGTTGAGCTGGTTGGTGATCAGCCGCCAGCCCTTGTTCTCGTCGCCGACGCGGCGGGAGCAGGGCACGCGGATGTTCTCGTAGTAGCTCGCGGTGGTGTCGTGGGAGGCGAGGGTGTTGATGACGGTGCAGGAGTAGCCCGGGTCGCTGGTCGGCACGAGCAGCATGGTGATGCCCTTGTGCGGCGGTGCGGCGGGGTCCGTGCGGACGGCGAGCCAGACCCAGTCCGCGGTGTCGCCGTTGGTGGTCCAGATCTTCTGCCCGTTGACCAGGTAGTGCCCGGTGGTCTCGTCGCCCTC
Organism: Streptomyces sp. NPDC004788; assembly: GCF_053601115.1. Taxonomy (NCBI): domain Bacteria; kingdom Bacillati; phylum Actinomycetota; class Actinomycetes; order Kitasatosporales; family Streptomycetaceae; genus Streptomyces; species Streptomyces sp. NPDC004788. Next base: position 53,052 of record NZ_JBSGBF010000018.1, on the reverse strand, counting down.
GCGGACCGCGCGGGTCTTCAGGGCGGCCAGGTCGGTGCCGGCGTCGGGCTCGCTGTAGCCGATCGCGAAGTCGATCTCGCCGGAGAGGATCCGGGGCAGGAAGTACGCCTTCTGCTCGTCGGTGCCGAACTGCATGATCGTCGGGCCGACGGTGTTGAGGGCCATCAGCGGCAGCGGTACGCCGGCCTGGGCGGCCTCGTCGAAGAAGATGAACTGCTCCATGGGCGTGAGCCCGCGGCCGCCGTACTCGGTCGGCCAGCCGACGCCCAGCCAGCCGTCGGTGCCGAGGCGGCGCACGGTCTCGCGGTAGAAGCGCTTCTGGGCGGCGGGGTCGGCGTATCTGGCGTGGACGTCCTCGGGGACGAGCTCGGCGAAGTAGGCCCGCAGCTCGGCGCGCAGGCGGTGCTGGGCGGGCGTGTACTCGAGGTGCATGGCGTCTCCCGTGGCTCGGGCTCGGGGCGTGCGGCGGCCACGGTAGAACGTGTTCCAGAAATGCGGAAGGCCCGTGCACCGGCCGGTTGCGTGGCACGGCGGGTGGCGCACGGACCCTTCCGCCCCGCTGGACGGGAGACGGTCGGATGGGGAGTGTGGAGCGTCAGGGGAGGAGTTCGTCCATGCAGGCGCGGGCCCCCTTCTCCGCCATGCGGCGCTCCGCCCAGGCAAGGCTCTTCTTGTTCACGTCACGCCCGGAGGCCAGGATCAGGTCCTCGGCCGTGAACTCGCCCTCGGACCCGGCGTGGAGCAGCCTGTCGGGTGTCGGGCTGTCCCCCCTCAGCGTCTTGGACGTCTTGTCGGCTTCTCCGTTCATGCCGCCTCCTCGTGTTCCGCACGCTTCTGCAGGCACTCGCCATTCTCGTGGCCGGATCCCGGTCCCGCACGTCGGTACAGTGCCGGGCCCGCCGAAGGCCCGGCCGCTCACCGCGAGCACGGTGCCGGCGGGCGAGCAGTGCGCCGCGACGTTCCGCCGATTCCGCCCGTGTGGGCGCGTCGCCGCCATGGCGTACGGGGGGTGCCGGTTCGACAATGGGGAGGATGACCGATGACGAGCTGAGCGCGCACGGCGGCGAGATCAGGCCGGCCGAGCGCCTCGCCATGAACCGCACCGGCAGCTTCGACTGGGACCTCGACACCGGCACCATCGATGTCGACGACGCGGGCCTGCTGGTCTTCGGTCTTGCCCAGGACGACTTCGACGGGCGGCCCACGACCCTCGTCCGCGGTCTGGATCCGCAGGAGCGGGCCCGGCTGGACGGCGTGGTCCGGCACGCGATCACCGGCGGCGAGAACTCGTACTCGGCACACGTGCGGATCGAGGCGGCCGACGGGACACCCCAATGGACGCACGTCCAGGCCCGGATCCTGCGTCGGGACGACGGGCGGGCGCACCGGATCGTGGGGATCGCGCGGGACGCGACGGCCGAGGTGACGCACTCGGCGTTCCTGTTGGACCTGGAGAAGCGCCGCGAGGTGCAGACGAGCATCGTGGAGCGGACGACGCACGCGCTGTCGCGGGCGGTGACCGTGGACGACGTGACGGCCTCGCTGACCGGCCCCGGCGGGCTGGCCCGGCTCGGTGCCGACGGGCTGGCCCTGGGCCTGGCGGAGAACGGCTCGCTCAACCTCATCGCGCTCAGCGGCGAGTCCATGGAGGCCTTCGACGACTTCCGCAGCCGCCGCCTGGACCGGGGCCTGCCGCTCGCGGAGACGGTGCTGAGCGGGCGGCCGCGTTTCGTGTCCTCGTTCCAGGACCTGGGCCGGGACTTCCCCGAGCTGGCCCCGTACGTGCAGCGGATGCCGTTCCGGTCGGCCTGCTATCTGCCGCTGATCGCGCAGGCCCGGGCGCTGGGCGGGATGGCGCTGTTCTACCGGCGGCCCAGCTCGTTCAAGTCCGACGAGCGCAACCTGCTGCTCGGTCTGGCGGCGATCGTGGCGCAGTCGCTGCAGCGGGCGATCCTCTTCGACGAGGAGCGGGAGCTGGCGACCGGCCTGCAGGCGACGATGCTGCCGCGCCGGATCCCGCAGATCAAGGGCGGCGAGATCGCGGTGCGCTATCACGCGGCGTGGAGCGGACGGCAGGTCGGCGGCGACTGGTACGACGTGATCCCGCTGCCGCGCGGGCGGGTCGGGGTCGTCGTCGGCGACGTGCAGGGTCATGACACGCACGCCGCCGCGATCATGGGCCAGCTGCGGATCGCGCTGCGGGCGTACGCGGGCGAGGGCCACTCCCCGTCGACGGTGCTCGCCCGGGCCTCCCGCTTCCTCGCCGAGCTGGACACCAATCGCTTCGCGACCTGCACGTACGCGCAGGTGGACCTGGCCGGCGGCACGGTGCGCGGGGTGCGGGCGGGGCATCTGGGGCCGCTGATCCGGCACACGGACGGACGGGTGGGCCGGCCGAAGCTGCGCGGCGGGCTGCCGCTGGGGCTCGCGACGGTCTTCGGGGAGGAGGAGTTCCCGGAGACCCGGCTGGACCTGGTGCCGGGCGAAACGCTGGTGCTGTGCACGGACGGGCTCGTCGAACAGCCGGGCACCGACATCGAGACGGGGCTCGCGGCGCTGGCGGAGGCGGTGAGCAGCGGCCCGCCGCAGGCGGAGGCGCTCGCGGACCACCTCTCCGAACGGCTGTGGGAGCGCTGGGGTTCGGGCGACGACGTGGCGCTGCTCGTGCTGCGCCGCACCCCCGACCCGGGGACGCCCCGCGCGCCGCGCATCCACCAGTACATCCACCAGGCCGATCCGCAGGGCCTGTCGGACGCCCGGGCGGCCGTGGGGCAGGCGCTCGTCGACTGGGGCATGCCCGAACTCGCGGACGACGCCGAGCTGTTGACCGGCGAGCTGCTGGTCAACGTGCTCCTGCACACCGAGGGCGGTGCCGTGCTCACCCTGGAGGTGCTGCCGGAGCCGGTGCGCCGGGTGCGGCTCTCGGTGCAGGACCGGTCGAGCGCCTGGCCGCGGCGGCGCACCCCGGGCGAGGCGGCGACGTCGGGGCGCGGGCTGCTCCTGATGGACGCGATCGCCGCGCGGTGGGGCGTGGAGCCGCGCGGCGAGGGCAAGGCGGTGTGGTGCGAGATCGGCCCCGCGGCGTCGAACGGCCCCGCCGACGGTGTCCCCGTCGTGGCGGACTGAGCGAAGGACGGTGCGGCCGATGGACCCGGTGGCGGCCCTGGACCGGATCGCGTTCCTCCTGGAGCGCGCGCAGGCGCCCACGTACCGGGCCCGCACCTTCCGTACGGCCTCGGCGGCGCTGACGGCCCTGGGCCCCGACGAGGTGGCGCGGCGCGCGGCCGCCGGCACCCTGGAGTCCGTCAAGGGCATCGGGCCGAAGACGGCGGCCGTGGTGCACGAGGCGCTGGCCGGGCGGGTGCCCGAGTACCTGGAGCACCTGGAGAAGGAGGTCCCGGTCCCGGAGGCCGCCGGCGGTGAGATGCTGCGGGCCGCGCTGCGCGGCGACTGCCACATGCACTCGGACTGGTCGGACGGCGGCAGCACCATCGAGGACATGGGCGGCACCGCGGCCCGGATCGGCCACGAGTGGACCGTTCTGACGGACCACTCGCCCAGTCTGAAGGTGGCGCGCGGCCTGTCGCCCGACCGGCTGCGCGAGCAACTCGACGTGGTGGCCCGGCTGAACGAGCGGTGGGCGCCGTTCCGGCTGCTCACCGGCATCGAGTGCGACATCCTGGAGGACGGTTCGCTGGACCAGGAGCCGGAACTCCTCGACCGGCTCGACGTGGTGGTGGGCTCGGTGCACTCCAAGCTCCGGATGGACTCCCGGGCGATGACCCGGCGGATGGAGCGCGCGGTGCGCAATCCGCTGATGGACGTCCTCGGTCACTGCACCGGCCGCCTGGTCAGCGGCGGCCGGCTGCGCCCCGAGTCGGAGTTCGACGCCGAACGGGTCTTCGCGGCCTGCGCGGAGTCCGGCACGGCGGTCGAGATCAACAGCCGTCCGGAGCGCCTCGATCCGCCCCGCCGGCTGCTGCGCGAGGCGGTGGCGGCGGGCGTGTACTTCGCGATCGACACGGACGCGCACGCGCCGGGCCAGCTGGGGTGGCAGATCCTGGGCTGCGCGCGGGCGGAGGAGTGCGGGGTGCCGGCCGAGCGGGTGATCAACACCTGGCCGGCGGAGACCCTTCTGGCGTGGACGCGCGGCTGAGCCGCTACCCGTCCGCAACTCGTACGGCACGGTCCGACAGCAGCACGGCACAGGCCGCGGCCGTCAGGAGTCCGCCGGCGAGAAACGTGGCCCGCACGTCGGCGTGCGGGAGGATCAGGCCGCCGAGCGCGGCACCGGCGGCGATGCCGGCGTTGTAGGCACCGGAGTTGGCGGCCAGGGCGAGGTCCGTGCGGCCGGGGGCGCAGTGGAGCATGGCGTGCTGGGTGGCCATGAAGACGGGGCCGAGGGCGGCGCCGGTGAGCAGCAGGAAGAGGACGGCGGTCGTGGGGCGGTCGCCCGCGGCGTACAGGCCGAGCAGGCCGGCCGCCTGGGCGCCGACGGCGGCGCTGAGGACACCGCGCGGGTGGCGGTCGAGCAGGGCTCCGGTGAGGGTGACCCCGGCCAGGCAGGCGGTGCCGAAGGCCGTGAGGAGCACGCCGACGGTGCCGGGACGGAATCCGCTGACGTCGCCGAGGAAGGGCACGAGGTACGTGTATCCCGCGAACGCCCCGGTGGCGGAGAGGGTTCCGGCCGCGAGCACGATCGCGAAGCGGCGCCGGTCGGGTCGCGTTCCGTAGGCGGCGGGTTCCGTCTCGGGGCGCGAGGTCGGCAGGAGGGCGGCGACGACCAGCAGGGAGACGAGTCCGAGGCAGGCCACGACCACGACCGGCACCGGCCAGCCGCTGTGCCGGCCCAGCCAGGTGCCGGCGGGCACTCCGGCCACCAGGGCGAGCGAACCGGCCGTGGACAGCGCGCCGACCACCCGCCCCCGCACCCGGGCCGGGTAGAGCCCCACCGCGACCGGCCCCATCACGGCCCAGAACAGCGCCTGGGCGAGCGCGGTCACCAGGCGGGCGGCGAGCAGCGGCCCGTACGAGTCGGCGAGGGCCGCGGCCAGGCTGGAGGCTACGAGTGCGCCGAGCAGGCCGGCCAGGACGTGCCGCCGGGGCGCGGCGCGCACGGCGTGGGCGAGCGGCAGCGACGCGATGGCCACGGTGAGGCCGTAACCGGTCACGAGGAGGCCGACCGCCGGCACGGAGACGCCGAGGTCCGCCGCGACGACCTCCAGGAGCCCGATCGGCAGGTTCTCGGCGGTGTTGAAGGTGAAGGCGGCCAGCATCAGCGCGCCGAGCACCGCCGCCCGCCGCCACGCCGCCGCCGGCCGCCGGAGCTGCCCAAAGCCGGTCCCGGTCCCGGTCCTGACCCCGGCCTCGTCCATGGCCCTGTCCATGGGGCCAGCTCATCGGGCCTGCCGCTCCCGCCGCAACCGAATTCAGCGGTCGGGGGCGACGGCTCAGGCCCGCTGCCAGACCGTGGTCGCGTTGCAGAACTCGCGGATGCCGTGCCCGGACAGCTCGCGCCCGTATCCCGAGCGTTTCACGCCGCCGAACGGCAGCGCGGGGTGGGAGGCGGTCATGCCGTTGACGAAGACGCCGCCCGCCTCCAGGTCCCGGACGAAGAAGGTGATGTCCTCGTCGTTGCGGGTCCAGACGTTCGAACTGAGTCCGAAGGGCGAGTCGTTGGCGACGGCGACGGCCTCCTCGATGTCGGCGACCGGATACAGGGTGGCGACCGGGCCGAAGGCCTCCTCGCGGTGGATGCGCATGGCCGGGGTGATGCCGGCGAGAACGGTCGGCTGGTAGAACCAGCCGCGCGGGAATCCGTCCGGGCGGCCGCCGCCGCACAGCACGGTCGCGCCCACGGAGACGGCGTCGTCCACCAGGGCCTCCAGGTCGACGCGGCCCTGTTCGGTGGCGAGCGGGCCGACGTCGGTGTCCTCGTCGAGCGGGTCGCCGACGGTGAGGGCGTTCATGGCGGCGGTGAAACGCTCGGCGAAGTCGTCGTACACGGCCTCGTGGATGATGAACCGCTTGGCGGCGATGCAGGACTGGCCGTTGTTCTGCACACGGGCGGTGACGGCGGTCTTGACGGCCCGGGGCAGGTCGGCCGAGGGCATCACGATGTACGGGTCGCTGCCGCCGAGCTCCAGGACCGTCTTCTTCACCTCGTCCCCCGCGATGGCGGCGACGGAGCGGCCGGCCGGTTCGCTGCCGGTGAGGGTGGCGGCCGCGACGCGGGGGTCGCGCAGCACGTCCTCGACGGCGCCGGAGCCGATCAGCAGGGTCTGGAAGCAGCCCTCGGGGAAGCCGGCGCGACGGAAGAGGTCGCCGAGGTAGAGGGCGGTCCGCGGCACGTTGGAGGCGTGCTTGAGGAGGCCGGTGTTGCCGGCCATCAGTGCGGGCGCGGCGAACCGGATCACCTGCCAGAGCGGGAAGTTCCACGGCATGACGGCGAGGATCGGGCCGAGCGGCCGGTAGTGCACCCGCGCCAGGTCGGCGCCCGAGTCCTGGACGTCGCGCTCGGCCGGCTGCTCGTCGGCCAGCAGCGCCTCCGCGTTCTGCGCGTACCAGCGCATGGCCTTGGCGCACTTGGCCGCCTCGGCGCGGGCCGCGACGATCGGCTTGCCCATCTCGGTGGTCATGGTGCGGGCGATGTCCTCGGCGTCCTCGTCGAGCAGCGCCGCGGCGGCGCGCATCAGCCGGGCGCGCTCGGCGAAGGAGGTGGTGCGGTACTGGCGGTACGCCTCGTGGGCGGCGCCGATCCGCCGCTCGACCTCCGCGGGCCCGTGGGCCTCGTAGGTGCGCAGTGTCTCGCCGGTCGCCGGATTCACGGTGGCGATGCCCATGTCGTCTCCTCGTGGCCTGGAGCCCCTCGCGCGCGATCTCCCCCACGGTCAACGTCTCGCGGACCGGGCCCGGCCGCAATCGGGGCGGGACGGCGGGGTGACCGGCGTCCACTCACGCGCGGCGGGCCACCCAGCGCAGGGCACCGCCGAGGTGGGCGCGGAACGCGGGATCGGCGTACGACTCGGAGGTGTGGCCGAGCGCGGTGAACAGCACCCGGCCCCGGCCGGGCACGGCCTCCCGGCACCAGACCAGGGGGTGGTCGGCGCCCATGGTGCCGCCGCGGTAGCTGGTCTCGTCGGCGCGGGCGAGGACGTGCACGCCGGTGGACCGCGGATCGGCGGTGAAGTCGTACCACTCGTCGGTCCACTCCCAGCGCGCCGGCAGCGCGGCCGTCGCCGGGTGGCCGTGATCGTCCACGCGGACGGTGCCGGGCTGGAGCTCGGGGTGGCCGTCGAAGCGGGTGCCGAGCAGCTCGCCGTAGAAGGGCCAGTCGGGTTCGGCGTTAGCCGCCGCGTGCACGGCGAGGACACCGCCCCCACCCCGTACGTACGCCTCGAACGCCGCCCGGCCCGCGTCGGTGAGCACCGTGCCGGTGGTGGAGAGCAGGACGACTGCGGCGCAGCGGGCCAGCCGGTCGGGCGTGAAGGCGGCGGGGTCCTCGGTGGCCTGGGCGGTGAGGCCGGTGGCGCGGGCGAGTTCGTCGAGGGCGGCGGCGCCGGCGGGGATGGAGTCGTGGCGGTAGCCGGCGGTGCGGGTGTAGACGAGGACGTCCACGGCGTCACGGGTGTTGCGGGTGTCGCGGGTGTCGCGGGCATTGCTGCTGGGCACGCTGTGCTCTCCCCTGCCTGTCGATGAGCGCGGTGTCGGCAGCGCCGTAGCGGTGAACGCCGTACGGCGAACGCCGCGCCAGTAAGGGCTTTGCCAGTAAGCGCTTTCACCCCGTCCGCCCCGACCGTAGCCAGCGAAAACGCCGCGCCGCAAGCCCCGGCCGTGCGGCAGACTGCGCCGATGGATCTGCTTCCACGGCCGCGCCGCGCCCTCGCCCATGTCTCCGCCCGTGCCACCGGCGGCCCGCTCGACCCCGCCCTGCGCGTGACGCTCAACTTCCACCCCACCTTCCTCTCCCGCCTCGCCGAGGACGGCGTCTACCGCTCACAGTTCGTCACCGGCACCAGCAACGGCGGGCTCACCGCACACCCCGGCGGTGACCGCTGGCACTGGGAGAGCCGGATGTTCGGGGGCGCATACGACGACGCCCCGGGGCACGAGCGGCCGGTGTACGGCGCGCTCGACCACCGGCGCCGCCCCTTCGGCGCCGCGCCGCGGTTCGGCTCCGCGCATCTGCGGCTCGGCGCCGCCACGCTGTCCCGGACCACCTTCTGCTATCCGGACAGCGTCCTGGAGCCGACGGACTTCGGTGTCGTGGAGCGGACGGCGCCGCTGATCGCGCTCGCGCTCGCAGACGGCCAGGACGCGCTCGACGACTACGTGGAGGCGCAGGTGCACGGGCCCGTCGAGCTCGCGCGGGACGTGGAGGCGCTGGTCCTGGACCCGTCGTTCCGGGGTACGGAAGTGGAGGCGGCGGCCCGGGCGCTGCCCTGCCCGGTCGAGTGGCACGGCGGCTTCCGGCTGTCGGTGACGGAGCTGCGGCGGCATCCGGAGTACCGCGGCGCCGCGTTCGTGGAGCTGGGTGAGGCCGTGGCCGTGGACGGGTGGCTGGACGCGCGGATCGTGCAGGAGGCTGCGGAGTCGGGGCGGTACGACCGGCAGGACGTGAAGCGGGTGTGGCACCTGCTCGCCCGGTTCGGGGCGCCCGACGCGTAGGAGGCCGAGTCCGGGGGGCGGGGCCGCCGCCGGGGGGGACGGGCAGACGGGCAGACGGCAGACGGCAGACGGCAGACGGCAGACGGCAGACGGCAGACGGGGACGCCCTCGCCACGGCCCCCTCCGCTTGAGCGGTGAGGTCATTGTCGTATCGGATACACCTCTGTATCTTTTGGCGCGCCCGCACACCCGCTGCCGCCGGAGGTCCTCATGAGCACCCTGCCGCCCGCCCTCGCCGCCGCCGTCGGCCCCCTGCCGGAGGGCGTCACGCTGCCGCTGCCGCCGCGCTTCGACTCGGTCGAGGAGGAGCGTCAGTACCGCAAGGAGCAACTGGCCGCCGGCTTCCGGATCTTCGGTCGGTTCGGCTTCTCCGAGGGCGTCGCCGGACACATCACGGTGCGCGACCCGGAGGCTCCGGACACCTTCTGGGTCAACCCGTTCGGCATGAGTTTCAACCAGATCAAGGCGTCCGACCTGATCCGCGTCGACCACGACGGGCGGGTGCTCGACGGCCGGCGCCCGGTCAACCGGGCCGCCTTCGTCATCCACTCCAAGGTCCACGCCGCCCGGCCGGACGCGATCGCCGCCGCGCACTCGCACTCCCTGCACGGCAAGGCGTTCTCCAGCCTGGGCGTGCCGCTCGACCCGATCACCCAGGACGCCTGCGCGTTCTTCGAGGACCACGGGATCTACGACGACTACCGCGGCGTCGTCAACGAGCTGGAGGAGGGCGAGCGCGTCGCCAAGGCGCTCGGCGCGTACAAGGCCGTGATCCTCAAGAACCACGGTCTGCTCACGGTCGGCCAGTCGGTCGCCGAGGCGGTCTGGTGGTTCGTCACGATGGAACGCTCCTGCCAGGCCCAGCTGTTGGCGATGGCCGCGGGCACCCCGCAGCTCATCGACCGCGAGACGGCGCTGCTCACCCGCGGTCAGATCGGCACGCCAGTGGCGGGATGGTTCCAGGCCCGTCCGCTGTGGGACCAGATCACGGCCTCGGACCCGGACCTCTTCGACTGACGCCCAGGGCTTACGAGGTCGGCGAAGGCGTCGGAGTCGGTGGAGGCGTCGGAGCCGTCGGAGTCGGCGGAGCCGACAGCACCGGGCGGGTGGCCGCCTCCAACAGCGGGGCCAGGAAGTCGCGTTCGAGGCTGCCCGGCGGCAGCTCGCCCGGTTCGACGTAGCTCTGGGCGAGGCCGCCCTCGCGCAGGGCCACGATCAGGCGGGCGAAGCGGTCGGCGTCCACGGTGAGTTCGCGGCCGGCGCGGCCGAGGACCAGCTCCAGGCCGCGGGCGAGTTCGGCGCGCAGCCGGGCCTCGTGGCGGGCGAGCGCCCGGGCCGCCTCGGCGTCGCGGATGGCGTGCAGGGTGAACTCCATGCTGACCAGGTACCAGTCGCGCTCGTCCGGCTCGACCCGCGCGGCGAGTTCGGCGAGCCGCTCCAGGGTGTACTCCTCCGGCGCGAGCGCGTCGATGGACTCGGCGAGCCGGTGCACGATCCGTTCGCCGTGCTCGTCGAAGAGGGCCAGGAAGAGCTCTTCCTTGCTGGCGAAGTTCGAGTAGTACGCGCCCCGCGTGAACCCGGCGCGCTCGCAGATCTGCTCGATCGACACCGCGTGGAAGCCGTGCTCGGCGAAGGTCTCCAGGGCCGCCCGCAACAGGGCCGCGCGGGTGCGGGGACGGCGCTTGGTGACACCTTTCGGCACGGGTGGCTCCTCCTTCGGGCCCCCGCCCGGGCGGCCGGGGGTCGGTCGGCCGCCCACGATACCGGCGGCCCGGCCGGGCGCGGTCCGGCCGCCGACGATAGGATTCACGCATGGGAGAGCGGCCCGTCGCGCCCGCCGCACCCGAACTGGTCCTCGAGATCGACGGGGACGCGACCGTGATGAACCCGGGTCGCGTCTATCGCATCGGACGCGACCCCACCAGCGACTTCGTGCTGGCCGACGCCCGGGCGTCCTGGCACCACGCGGTGCTGCGCGCGGTCGACGACCACTGGACGCTCGAGGACGTCGGCAGCACCAACGGCACCTACGCCGACGACCACCGGGTGGGCCTCAGCATGGTCGGCCCCGGCACGGTCATCCGCTTCGGCCACCCCTCGGAGGGGCCGATGGCGGTACTCCTCGCGGCCGCGCCCCCGGAACCCGTACGCGAACAGCCACCGCCCCCCGAGCCCGTACGACACGAGCCGCCGGCCCCGGAACCCGCACGCGGACAACCACCGGCCCCCGAGCCCGTACGACACGAGCCGCCGGCCCCGGAACCCGTACGGGAACAGCCCGCGCGCCCCGGACCCGTACCGCCCGAGCCCGGACCGCCCGGACCCGTACCGCCCGAGCCCGTACCCGTCGTGCCCGAGCCCGGACCACCCGGACCCGCCGCGGCCGAGCCCGTACCGGCCGCATCCGCGCAGCCGCCACCGCGCCCCTCCTCCGTCTCGTATCCCGCCCTGACCGGCACCTTCCGGCAGCCGACCTCCGTCCGTCCGCTGCCCGCGCACACCGTCCGCATCGGCCGCGCCGCCGACAGTGACCTGGTGGTCGACGACCTGACCGTCTCCCGGCGGCACGCGGAGCTGCGGGCTGCGCCGGACGGCACGTACTGGATCCACGACGTCGGCAGCCACAACGGCACCTTCCTCAACGGCCGCCCGGTCACCGAGGCGCGGGTGACGGCCGAGGACATCATCGGCATCGGTCACCACGCGTTCTGCCTCATCGGCGGGAATCTCGTCGAGTTCACCGACACCGGCGAGATCTCGCTCGACGTGCAGGAACTGGCCGTCACCGTCGACCACGGCCGCAAGACGCTGCTCGACGGCGTGTCGTTCCCGGTCGGGGAGAAGTGCCTGCTCGCGGTCGTCGGCCCGTCCGGCGCGGGCAAGTCGACCCTGCTCGGCGCGCTGACCGGGCAGCGGCCGGCCGACCGGGGCACCGTGCTCTACGACGGCCGCGACCTCTACCGCGACTACGCGGAGCTGCGCCAACGCATCGGCCTGGTCCCGCAGGACGACATCCTGCACCTCCAGCTGACCGTGCGCCGGGCCCTCGGTTACGCCGCCGAGCTGCGCTTCCCCGAGGACACCGCGGCCGCCGAGCGGCGCGCCCGGGTCGACGAGGTGATCTCGGAGCTGGGCCTGGAGGAGCGGGCCGGGCAGCCGATCCACAGCCTGTCCGGCGGTCAGCGCAAGCGGGTCAGCGTGGCCCTGGAGCTGCTGACGAAGCCCTCGCTGCTCTTCCTCGACGAGCCGACGTCCGGGCTCGACCCGGGCATGGACCGCTCGGTCATGCACATGCTGCGCGGGCTCGCCGACGACGGGCGGACGGTCGTCGTCGTCACGCACAGCGTGCTCAGCCTGGACGTGTGCGACCGGCTGCTCGTCCTCGCGCCCGGCGGCCGGGTGGCCTACTACGGTCCGCCCGGCGAGAGCCTGGACTTCTTCGGCTTCCCGCAGTGGCCGGAGGCCTTCGAGGCGTTCGAGAACGACCGGGAGCGGGACTGGGCGGCCCAGTACCGGGCCTCGCGCTTCCACCGTCGCTACATCGAGGAGGCCACCGTACGGCCGCCGTCCGCACGACCCGGGGCGGGCGCGGCACTGCCGGGCGCACCGCTGCCGGGCGCACCGCTGCCGGCGGGGGCCGCGCCGCCTCCGCCGCCGAAGGCGCAGAGCTGGGGTTCCCAGCTCCGTACCCTCGTACGGCGGTACGCGGCGGCCCTGTCCGCCGACCGGACCTTCCTGGCGATCATGGTGGCGCTGCCGTTCATCATGGGCGCGATGGCCCGCGCTCTGTCCGGGGGACGGCTGGACGCCGAGACAACGTTGAACGTGCTGCTGATCCTCTGCGTCGGCGCCGTGCTGACGGGCGCGGCGAACGCGGTGCGCGAGCTGGTCAAGGAGCGCAGCATCTACCGCCGCGAGAGAGCCGTGGGCCTGTCCCGCTCCGCGTACCTGATGTCGAAGGTGGTCGTCCTCGGCGCCGTCACCGTCGTACAGGCGGTGGTGCTCACGCTCGTGGCGCTGATCGGCGTGCCACTCGGGGCGCCCGACGGCAAGGGCGTGCTGATGCCGCCGCTGCTCGAACTGACACTGGCCGTCGCGCTGCTCGCGTTCACGGCGATGATGCTGGGCCTGTTCGTGTCGGCGCTGGTGCGCAAGGAGGAGGTGACGATGCCGTTGCTCGTCCTCCTCGCGATCGTCCAGGTGGTGTTCTGCGGTGCGCTGCTGAACGTGCGCGGCACGCCGGTCCTGGAGCAGCTGGCGTGGCTGGTGCCGTCGCGGTGGGCGTTCGCGGCGATGGGCGCGACGATCGACATCGGCGCGATCGTGCCGGACGACAAGACGGCCGATCCGCTGATGCACCACACGGTCGGCGCCTGGCTGTTCGACATGGGGATGCTGGTGGCGCTGTGCCTGGTCCTCGGTCTCGTGGTGGCCCGGCTGCTGCGCCGGCACGAGCCGGTCGTGATGCGGAAGTAGCCGGAGGAAGTTCGCTCGTAAGCGGAACAGCGGAGGTAGGTGGCCGTGGTCGCTGTGGATGGCGTGTCGGAGTACGTGCCGGACTTCCGGCCCACTCATGTGGTGCCGCGCGACGGGCTGCCCGCCTGGGAGGCGCCCGATCCCGCGCTGCCCACGGCGCCGCTCGACGCGTTCCTGCCGGTGCGGCTGCTCGACCGGGTCGGCGACTGGGGCCAGGTGCTGTGCTCCAACGGCTGGTCGGCTTGGGTCGACGCGCGGCTCCTCGTCTCCGTGCCCACCGATCCGCCCGCCGCCGGCCGTGCGCTCGCCCGGACCGCCGATCCGCGCCCGCTGATCGCGCGGGCCGAGGACGCGCTGGGCCGTTACCGGCGGGCGGCGGAGGAGCTGGCTGCGGGGCGGGCGGACGGCGAGACGTTCCGGCAGCGGACCCGGGGGCTTCGGGTGGGGATGGTGGTCGACGGGGAGGCGGTGTGGCTGTACGACGCGGAGCACGAGCGCTGGGTGTTCTGCGACGGCCGGGGGCTGAGCACGTACGCGGCCTCGTCGGCGCCGTCGGCGGCGACGCCGCCCGCCGAGGCGACGCACGAACCGACGCAGGTGGTGCCGCAGCTCGACGCCGACGGCCCCGGGGCCACCCAGGTGGTGCGGGAGCAGCCGGCGGCCGGGCCGGGTGAGGCCGGATGACCCGGGCGCCGGGCCGCGGAACGGGCGCCGTGGGCGGCATCGGCGGCGGCACCGGTCGTGGCGTCGTCGGCCGTGATGCCGACGGTGGCGCCAACCACGCCGGCGACCGGGGCGCCGGCCGTGATGCCGGCCGGGGCGCGAACCGCGGTACCGAGCGGGGCGCCGGCCGTGGCGCCGGTCGTGATGCCGGCCGTGGCGACGGTCGTGGCATGGACGCCGACGGCGCGCTGCCGGCCGGGCGCGAGTCGGGGCTCATCGGGAAGCGGGTCGCCGGCTACGTCGTCGAGGCCGAGATCGGGCGCGGCGGCATGGCCGTCGTCTACCGGGCGCACGACCTGAACCTGGACCGCACGGTGGCGCTGAAGCTGCTGGCACCGGAGCTGGCCCGCAACGACACCTTCCGCAAGCGCTTCACGCACGAGTCCCGGGTGGCGGCGGCCATCGACCACCCGCACATCGTGCCGGTCTTCGAGGCGGGCGAGACGGAGGGCGTCCTGTACATCGCGATGCGGTACGTGCCGGGGCAGGACCTGCGGGCGCTCCTCGACCGCGAGGGGCGCCTGGAGCCGGTGACGGCGGGACGGATCGCGGTGCAGGTGGCCTCGGCGCTGGACGCGGCACACGCGCACGACCTGGTGCACCGCGACGTGAAGCCCGGCAACATCCTGGTGGCCGAGGGCACCGACCGGGACCATCCGGAGCACGTCTATCTGACCGACTTCGGCCTGACGAAGAAGTCCCTTTCCCTGACCGGGTTCACGACGGTGGGACAGTTCGTCGGGACGCTCGACTACGTGGCGCCCGAGCAGATCTCGGGCAAGCCGGTGGACGGCCGCTGCGACGTGTACAGCCTCGCCTGCGTGGTCTTCGAGACGCTGACGGGCGTGCCGCCGTTCCGCCGGGACGACGACATGGCACTTTTGTGGGCGCATCAGTACGACCCGCCGCCTCGGCTGTCGGAGGAACGGCCGGGTCTGCCGGACGCGGCCGACGCGGTCCTGGCGAAGGCGCTGGCGAAGGCTCCGGAGGAGCGTTACGGGACATGTCTGGAGTTCGTCGCGGAGCTGCGGGCGGCCCTGGAGCGGGGCCTGCGGTCGAAGTCGACGGCCGTGGTCGGGACGGCCCCCGCCGACAGCGGGAAGTGGCCGCAGGGCCCGCCGCCGGAGCCGCCGACCTGGGCGCGCCCGGTGTTCCGGGAGCTGTAAGGGCTTTGCCAGTGGTCCGGAGGCTGCGGGGGCCGGTGGCCCGGGAACTGCGTGGGCCGGTGGCCCGGCAACTGCGTGGGCCGGTGGCCCGGGAACTGCGTGGGCCGGTGGTCTGGAATGTGCAGGGGCCGGTGGCCCGGGAACTGTAAGGGCCGGTGGTCCGGGAACTGCAAGGGTTGTGGGGCTTTACGCCTGCTTCTGCGGCGGCGGAGAGGCCTCGACCTCGCCGCGGCGGTGGACGGGCTTGGCCAGGAGCCCGCCGAGGAAACCGGCGACCAGGCCCCAGAGCAGGGCGAGTCCGACGGTGGTCCAGACGTTGGGGCGGAGCAGGACCGTGCCGCCGAGCGCGTCGAGGTCGCCGATGCCGATGACCGACAGGCCGAAGTGGGCCTCGACGAGGGTCAGCGGGGTGACGACCAGCATCGCGACGGCGAAGCCGATGCCCAGGTGGAGTCCGTGCCGCCAGGGTGGGACGCGGGCGGGCGAGCGGGCGGCCATGACGAACGCGGCGCCGAGCACGAGCACGGCGGCGACCGGCAGCAGCCACCAGGCGCGGGCGTCGTAGGACGCGAGGGTGGCCAGGTCGACGGTCGACAGGTCCTTGCCGCCGTTCCCGCCGCGCAGCACCTCGTCGAGGATCTGCGGCATGGGCAGGCCGAACGGGCCCTCGGCCCGGCCCTCCCAGGAGCCGCCGATGCCGATGCCGAGCGCCAGCCAGGTGACGTTGGGCAGGCCGAGCAGCAGCACGGCGAACGTCTGGGCGGCGTGCCCCTTCGTGGCGGCGACGACCAGGCCGATGACGAGGCCGACGAACACGTAAGCGAGCAGCAGGAGCAGCAGCGCGGAGGCGGCGGGGCGGACGGCCTGGTGGTGGCGGACGAACCGGGCCGGCAGGGGGGTGCGGCGGGAGACGAGGAGGGCGACGACCAGGACGCCGAGGATCCACAGCAGGCCGTAGAAGAGGGTGGGGCCGTAGTCGGTGCGGAAGCCGACGCTGGGGTTGGTGGCGTCGAGGAGGCCCTTGAACAGGTCGGCGAGGTCGCCCGTCGTCGTGGCTTCCTGGTCGGAGCCGCCGAGGCTGATCGGGAAGTCGTGGCGGGCGAGGGCGGAGACGCCGGCGAGCGCGGCCAGCCAGAGCACGACGGTGGGCACGGCGAGCGCGAGCAGGTCGCGGCCGCGGGCGACGGCGTGGTGGCGCAGCGGGCGCAGGAACAGGGTTCCGGCGACGAGTGCGCCCACCAGGGTGACGGTCAGGGGCATGGCGGTGAGTTCGGCCTGGGTGCCGGCGAGGTCTCCGGCCTGGCCGGAGAGGCCGACCTGGCCGCCGGAGGCCATGACGACGACCGCGGCGGTGACGGACGCGAACGCGCCGGCGCCGCCCGGCAGGTCGGCCGCGCCCGCGGCCCACAGGCCGAGGGCGGCGGTGACGCCCATCGCGACGAAGCCGGCGACGACGGTGCCGAGTGCCGCCGCCAGGTCGCGGGCGAAGTGCTCGCCGAGGTCACCGGGGGCGGACCGGCCTTGGGAGGTGGGGAGCCGCGTGCTCACCCTGCACACGCTAATACGGGCGGGTGCGGTCCGCTTGCGGGCTGCACCCGGTCGACGCACACAATGGGCGCGGAACGGAAGAAAGGGAAACAACGTGACTTCCCACCCGCCTTCCGGGCAGCCCTCGGTCCCTCCGACCGGCCCGCCTTCGGGCCCGCTGTCGGGCCCCGGTACACGCCCTGGCCAGACCACACCCCCGCCGTCCTCCGGCCCGCCGCACGGCGGTTCGGGCGGAGGTTCCGGCGGCGGCGGCTCCGGGGGCGGTGGCGGCGGTTCCGGCGGCGGTAGGGGCCCGAGCGCGCCGAGAGGCGGTGGCGGCGGGGGCCCGTGGTGGCGCTCGGTGCCCAGGGTGGCCTCGCTGACGGCCGTGCTGGTGGCGGCGGTGGCGCTGATCGTGGTGCTGACCCAGCGGGGTGACAACGGCAACTCGAACCAGGCCGGTTCGAGCGGCAGCGAGATCTTCGCGCAGAACGCCGCCGCGAGCGGCCCCTATCCCTTCACCGGCTCCACGGCCCGTACGGGTGCCTCGTTCTCGCCGCCGGCGCTGCCCAGTCAGACCGGCGGGGACGCCAACGCGACGCGCCCCGTGTCGGGTTCCGCCCCGGGCCTCTACGGCGGGACGCAGCACGCGGCGAGCTGCGACGTCGAGCGCCAGATCCGCTTCCTCGCCGACGAGCCCGCCAAGAACGCGGCCTTCGCCTCGACGGTCGGCATCCCGGCCGGCGATGTCCCGGGCTATCTGCGCTCGCTGACGTCGGTTCAGCTGCGGGTGGACACCCGGGTGACCAACCACGGCTTCCGCGACGGTTCCGCGTTCGCCTTCCAGTCGGTGCTCCAGGCCGGCACCGCGGTCATGGTGGACGACCACGGGGTACCGAGGGTGCGGTGCGCCTGCGGCAATCCGCTGACGCCGCCGGTGGCGCAGAAGTCGCCGAAGCAGGTCGGCACGGCCTGGCCCGGCTTCCGCGCGAACAACGTGGTCTTCGTGCAGCCGTCCGTGACGGTGATCAACATCTTCGTGATCTTCGACCCGGACTCGGACCACTTCATCGCCCGTCCTCGCGGTCACGAGGGTCACCGGCACGACCGGCCGACGACTCCCCCGCCGCCGCCGTCGACCTCCCCGTCCACCTCGCCCTCCACGTCCCCGTCGACCTCGGCGTCGACGTCGCCGTCCACGTCGCCGAGCAGCCCGCTGCCCTGCGTCACGGTGACGGGCAACGAGACCCCGGCCCCCGTGAACGGCGTCACCCCCTCGCCGTGCCCGTCCACGCTGTCCTCCCCGCCGGCCTCGTCGAGCAGCCCGCCGACGTCGGCCTCGACCTCGGCGTCGACTTCGGCGCCCGCGTCCGAGTCGGCGTCCCAGTCGGCGTCCTCGGCCGCGCCCTCGACGCTGTCGTCGCCACCGGAGTCGCAGTCCCAGTCGGCCTCGGCGCCGTCCTCGTCGCTGTCGTCGTCGCTGTCCTCGGGTTCGGCGTCGTCCTCGTCGCTGTCCTCCGGTTCGGCGTCGACTTCGCCGTCCCGGTCGGGTACGCCGGGCAGTCAGCCGCTGATCTGAGCGCGCGGGGCGTACGCCCCCGCCTCCGGTACGTCGGTACGGGCGGCGTGCCGCCTCAGCACCCGCGCCTCACCACGGCGCAACTCGGGGCCCGGGACCACCAGTACGGGGTCCCGGGCCCCCGTCATGACCCCGCGCAGCACCGGCCGCCGCCGCAGCCGCCCGAACCGGCCCCGGCGCGGGGTCATCCCGAGCACCAGCAGGTCCCCCGGCCGTGCGGCCGCCCTGAGCAGCGCCGCGGCGGGGGCGTCCCGCACGACGCGGCAGTCCACGGCGGTGTCCTCCGGCAGGCCGCCGAGGCCATCGTCGAAGGCCCGCGCGAGCCGCTGCCGGGCCTCGCCGGCCCACATCTCGGCCCAGGCCAGGTCCGGGCTGCGGGCATGGAGCGCCTCTCCCTCGGGCGGTTCCCAGGCGAGGACCGCGAGCAGCGGGGCGCCGTCGCGGCGGGCGAGGGCGGTGGCGTGGCGGAGGGCGGCGAGCGAAGCGAGCGAGCCGCTGACGCCGACGACGATCCTGGTCATGCCTGGGCCCCTCGGCGCAGGACCCGCCGCAGGGATTGGATCCAACATCCGATATCCCGCGTGCTGGATCCAATGTCCTGGGATCCAATGTCCTGCGATCGCGCGGGGCTGGATCCAACATCCGATGTTCTGGATCCAGCCTGTTGCACCGTGGATCCGATATCCCGGGCCTTGGATCCAATCTCCCGCATCTTGGATCCCATCCCCCACGGCCGCAGGACCGGCTCCTCGGCGCGGCGCTGCCACATCCTTTCGTCGCGGTCGGTCACGTACTCGGACATCTCCCCATGCTCCTTCCCAGGGCCACCAGGCCACTGACAGGAGTCTGTAGCCTTATTGGCCTGGACAGCACAGCCAATGGGGAGTGATTGGCATGGCAGAGGGTCGAGTGGTCCGCAGCGTGGTCGCCCTGCCGGACCGCATGCTGAGCGGGCGGCAGCTGGCGGCGTTGCTCACCCCGCCCGCCGAGGGCCGGTTCGGTTACCGCGAACTGGCCCGGGCGGTGCGGCAGGCGCTGCTCGACGGGCGGGTCGCGCTGCGGATGCGCCTGCCCGCCGAACGGGAGCTGGCCACCGCGCTCGGGGTGAGCAGGACCACGGTGACCGCCGCCTACGACCTGCTCCGCGAAAGCGGCTACGCACACAGCCGGCAGGGTGCCGGCACCTGGACGGCGCTGCCCGAGAACGAGTCGCCGACCGGGCCCGCCGCCCTGCACGGGGACACCGGGGCGGTCATCGACCTGGCACTCGCCGCGCCCGAGGCGCCGGCCGGTCTGCTGACGGAGGCGCTGGCGCAGGCCGCCGAGGAGCTGCCCCGGCTCGCGACCGCGCAGGGCTACCACCCGTACGGGATCCCGGAACTGCGGGCCGCCATCGCCGACCGGTACACCGCGCGCGGGCTGCCCACCCGGCCGGAGCAGATCCTCGTCACGACCGGCGCCCAGCAGGCCCTGGCGCTCGCGCTCGCACTGCTCGGCGGGCCCGGCGACCGGGTGCTGGCCGAGAACCCCTCGTACCCCAACGCCCTGGACGCCATGCGCGGCCACCGGCTGCGCATCACCCCCGTGCCGGTCACCGAGACCGGCTGGGACAGCGGGCTGATCGACGCGGCGCTGCGGCAGACCGCGCCCCGGCTCGCCTATCTCATCCCCGACTTCCACAACCCGACCGGCCGGCTGATGCCGGAGGAACAGCGGCGGGAGGTCGCCCGGGCGGCGCGGGCCACCGGGACCTGGCTGATCGTGGACGAGACGCTCACCGAGACGGCCCTGGACGTGCCGGCTCCGGCGCCGTTCGCGGCCACGGCCGGGCCCGGCACCGGGGAACAGCTGATCACCGTCGGATCGCTCAGCAAGAGCTGCTGGGGCGGACTGCGGGTGGGCTGGGCGCGGGCATCAGCGCGGGTGGTGACCGAACTGGCCCGGGTACGGATCACCCACGACCTCGCCGGTTCGGTGCTCGACCAGCTCGTCGCCGTCGCCCTGATGGACCGCATCGACCCGCTGCTGCCGGCCCGCGCGGCCGAGCTGCGGCGCCGCCGTGACGCCCTGGTGACGGCGCTCGCCCGGCACGTACCCGAATGGCACTGGACGCTGCCGCCCGGCGGCCTCTGCCTCTGGATCGACCTCGGCCGGTCGATCGCCTCGCAACTGGCGGCGCGGGCGCTGCGGCACGGCGTACGGGTGGAGGGCGGCGCCCGGTTCGGGGTGGACCCCGGCACCCACGAGCACCGGCTCCGCATCCCGTACGCGCTGCCGGGCGAGGTGTACGACACGGCGGCCGAACGGCTCGCGGCGGCCCTGGAAGGCGCCCCGGCCCGGTTCGCAGACCCTGGCCTGCCGGACTGGGTGGCCTGAGACCCGCTCACTGAGCCCCGGTCACCGCCGACGGGCCGTCGCCCCGGCTGCTCCGATAATCGGATGCCCGGGGCAACGGCCCTGTGTACGGTCGTACGAGTGGAACCCCTGACCGACAAAGAGATCCGCGCGTCCTTCGTGAACTGCACGAAGGGTGACGCGGCCCGGATGAAGCTGCCGCTCGACTTCGCCGAGCTGCCCTGGCCCGACCTGGACTTCCTGGGCTGGGTGGACCCGGGCGCGCCGCTGCGCGCCCACCTCGTCGTGCCGCGCCCCGACGGCCCGGTCGGCGTCACGCTGCGGGTGCCGGCCGTCGGCCGCACCAGCGCGATGAAGTCCAGCATGTGCCAGATCTGCCTGACCTCGCACGCCTCCTCCGGCGTGACCCTGCTGGCCGCGCCGCTGGCGGGCGCCCGGGGCCGCGAGGGCAACACGGTCGGCACCTACATCTGCGCCGACCTCGCCTGCCCGCTCTACGTCCGGGGCCTGCGGCAGCCCAAGCTGCGAGGCCGCCGGCACGAGGAGTCGCTGACGCTGGAGCAGCAGGTCGAGCGGATGAACGGCAACCTCAACGCCTTCGTGGACCGGGTGACGGCCGGCTAGCGACCGTCAGCGGAAGGCCTGCTCGCCGGTGAGCGCCTTGCCGATGACCAGGGCGTGCACCTCGCTGGTGCCCTCGTAGGTGAGGACCGACTCCAGGTTGTTGGCGTGGCGCAGCACCGGGTACTCCAGGGTGATGCCGTTCGCGCCGAGAATCGTGCGGCACTCGCGGGCGATGGCGATGGCCTCGCGGACGTTGTTCAGCTTGCCGACGCTGATCTGCTCGGGGGCGAGCGCGCCCTGGTCCTTGAGCCGGCCGAGGTGGAGCGCGAGCAGCATGCCCTTGCCGAGCTCCAGGGCCATGTCGGCGAGCTTCTGCTGGGTGAGCTGGTACGAGGAGAGCGGCCGCGCGAAGACGGTGCGGTCGCCCGCGTACGAGATGGCCGTCTCCAGGCAGTCGCGGGCGGCGCCGAGGGCGCCGAAGACGATGCCGAAGCGGGCCTCGTTGAGGCAGCCGAGCGGGCCGGACAGCCCACGGGCCTCGGGGAGCATCGCGTCGGCGGGCAGCCGCACGTCCTCGAAGACCAGTTCGCTGGTGACGCTGGCGCGCAGGGACAGCTTCTGCTTGATCTCGGGCGCGCTGAATCCGGGGGTGTCGGTGGGCACGACGAAGCCGCGCACGCCCTCCTCGGTGCGCGCCCAGACGACGGCGACGTCGGCGACGGAACCGTTGGTGATCCACATCTTGGTCCCGTTGAGGACCCAGTCCGAGCCGTCCCGCTTGGCGTTGGTACGCATGGCGCCCGGGTCGGAGCCGGCGTCCGGCTCGGTCAGGCCGAAGCAGCCGATGTACTCGCCGGCCGCCATCCCGGGCAGCCAGCGCTGCTTCTGCTCCTCGGAGCCGAACTTCCAGATCGCGTACATGGCGAGCGAGCCCTGCACGGAGACGAGCGAGCGCAGTCCGGAGTCGACGGCCTCCAGCTCCATGCAGGCGAGGCCGTAGGCCACGGAGTTGGTCCCCGCGCAGCCGTAGCCCTCCAGGTGCATCCCGAGGACGCCGAGCCCGCCGAGCGTGCGGGCGAGTTCGCGGGCGGGGATGGCACCCGACTCGAACCAGCCGGCGATGTGCGGACGCAGTTCGCGGTCGGCGAGGGCCCGCACGGTGCGGCGGATCTCTCGCTCCTCGTCGGTGAGCAGTCCGTCGATCGCGAGCAGATCGAGGGGGTGGACGGGCGACGACTGCGGCGACGACTTCACGGACGGCCTCCTGGCGACTGTGGCAACTCGGCGAGCGGAAGCGTAGCCCTAGATTGGATATTGGATCCAGTATTGAATATCCGATCTCCAGTGCATACGGTCCGCTTGGATCCGATGTCTTGGATCCCTTGTCCGAGATCCATGGTTTTGGATCCGATGTTCGGGATCTCGGGTCCTGGATCCGACGTCCTGGATCCGATCGCCGACGCATCGCCGACGAAGAGGAGCGGTATGCACGCGGAACAGCCCGAGGCCGCCCCGCCCGGCGCCCTGTCCGGAATCGTCGTCGCGGACTTCGGCCGGGTGCTGGCCGGCCCGTACATGACGATGCTGCTCGCGGACCTCGGCGCCGAGGTGGTGAAGATCGAGCGTCCGGGCACGGGCGACGACACCCGCGCGTGGGGCCCGCCGTTCGCCGACGGGCAGGCCACCTACTTCCTCGGCGTGAACCGCAACAAGCGGTCCGTGGCGCTCGATCTGACCGACCCCGCCGACCTGGAGACGGCCCGGGCGATCGTGGACCGCGCCGATGTGCTCGTGGAGAACTTCCGTCCCGGCACCATGGACAAGCTCGGCCTCGGATACGAGCAGGTGCGGGCGTCCAACCCCGGTCTCGTCTACTGCTCCGTGACCGGTTTCGGCTCGGCCGGGGGCGCGCACCTGCCCGGCTACGACCTGCTGGTGCAGGCCATGGGCGGGCTGATGAGCGTCACCGGGGAGCCCGGCGGGACCGGCACCAAGGCGGGCGTGGCGCTCGTGGACGTGATCACCGGACTGCACGCCGGGATGGGCGTCCTCGCCGCGCTCCGTCACCGCGAACGCACCGGTGAGGGGCAGCGTCTGGAGGTCTCGCTGCTGACCTCGCTGCTCTCCGCACTCACCAACCAGGCCGCCGCGCATCTCGCCGCCGGCGTCGTGCCGCGCGCACTGGGCAACCGGCACCCCAGCATCACCCCGTACGAGGTGTTCGAGGCGAGCGACCGTCCGCTCGTCCTGGCCGTGGGCAACGACCGGCAGTTCCGGGCCCTGTGCACCCGGATCGGCAGCCCGGGACTGGCCGACGATCCGCGGTTCGCCAGCAACACGGCCCGGGTCGCGCACCGCGAGGAGCTGGCGACGGCGCTGTCCGAGCGGCTGGCCGAGCGCACCGCCGACGCCTGGTTCGAGGAGCTGACGGCGGCCGGGGTGCCCTGTGGCCCCATCAACGACCTGGCCGGCGCCTTCGCGCTCGCCGACCGGCTCGGCCTCGGCCCGCGGGTGCCCGACGCGGCCGCCGGACCCGGGCAGGTCGCGCACCCGGTCTCGTTCGGCACCACCCCGGCCGCCTACCGCTCCGCTCCCCCGCGCCTGGGCGAGCACACCGCCGAGGTCCTCGCGGAACTGGGCCTGCGCCCCGGCGGCTGACGGCCCCGCGGCTGACAGGCCCGGCGGCTGACAGGCCCGGCGACGGTTGTCCACAGGCGCGGAGAGCGGCCGGCGGCAGGTTGTCCACAGGCCACGACGGTCTGTCGGCGCGCCGTAGCAAGATGTACGCCACGCAGTCGAGGGAAGGGGCACGACCGATGAGCAGCACGGTGGAGAGGAGGCGGCCGCCGACCGCCCAGCAGTTCGTCCTGGAGGAGCTGCGCCGGGCCATCACCAGCGGCGAGTTGCGGCCCGGCGACCCGATAAGGCAGGACACGCTGGCGGCGCGGCTCGACGTGAGCCGGGTGCCGCTGCGCGAGGCGCTGAAGACGCTGGAGGCCGAGGGCCTGGTGGTGCACCACGTCCACCGGGGTTATTTCGTCGCCGAGTTGTCGCTCGCGGACCTGGAGGAGATCTACCGGATCCGCGGGCTCCTGGAGACGGAGGCGGTCACCGCCGCCTTCGCCCGCGCGCCGGACGGCCTCCTCGACTCCCTGGAGCGCATCCAGGCGGAGGTGGAGCGGGCGGCGGACGCGGGCGACGTGTCGGCGATGGCCGAGGCCAACCGGCGCTTCCACTTCGCCCTCATAGAGGCCTCGGGCATGCCTCGCCTGGTCCGCCTGATCACCACCCTGTGGGACGCGACCGACGCGTACCGCTCGCTGTACTACACCGACGGCTCGCACCGCGTGCTCGCCGTCCACGAGCACCGGGCGGTCATCTCGGCCGTGCTCGAACACGACCGGGCCGCAGCACTCCACTGGCTCGACGAGCACCGCCGCCACGCCGTCGCCGCGCTCCGCGAGGTCCTCGGCCGCGAGTGACCGGTGTGCGACCGGTTCGTGGTCGGGTTCGTGGCCGGGTTCGTGGCCGGGTGCGAGGCCAGGGAGCGCGGCCGACCATGGAGGAGGGGTCGTCCGTACACCGGGAGGCACCGACGATGCGCAACGACCGCGACACCCTCCGTGGCACGCTCCGGGGCTCATCCGGTCCGGTCCTGGACGTCCTCGTCGTCGGCGCGGGCCCCGTCGGGCTCACCGCGGCGGCCGAGCTGCGCCGACACGGCACGGCGGTGCGGATCGTCGACCGGTTGCCGGCCCGTCTGCCCTATGCCAAGGCGGTGGGCGTCCAGCCGCGCACGCTGGAGATCTGGGACCGGATGGGCTGTGTGCGGGCGGCGCTGGAGACGGCCGTGCCGCTGCGCGGGCAGCTCGCGTACGTGGACGGCGTCGAGCGGCCCCGGCTGGAGCTGACGCTGCCCGACGACGTGCCGTACCGCTTCGCGGCGCTGCCGCAGTACGAGACGGAGCGGATCCTGGAGGAGTTCCTGGCACGGTTCGGCACGCCGATCGAACGCGGCACGGAGCTGGCGGGCTTCGAGCAGGACGAGGACGGGGTGACGGCCCGGCTCGTCGGGGCGGCGGACGGGGCGGCGGCGGGCGGCGGGCCGCCGGTCGAGGAGGAGGTGCGCTGCCGGTATCTGGTGGGCTGCGACGGCGCCCACAGCGCGGTGCGCAAGGGGCTCGGGCTGGCCTTCGAGGGCGGGGCGTTCCCCGAGGAGTTCATGCTGGGCGACGTGGAGGTGGACTGGGACCTGCCGCCGGGATACGGCGTGCGTTCCACGCACCGGGGCGCGGCCGGACGCCCCGACGAGGTGCTGGTGGGCATTCCGCTGCCGGGCCGCCGCCGGTACCGGATGTCAATGACGGTGCCGCCCGAACTCTCCGCGGCCCGGCGGGCCGAGCTCGCCACGGCCGGCGGGACCGAGAGCATGGCGGACGCCGTGGCCGACGAGGTGACGCACGGCCTGGACAGCGGCGACGGGGCGCCGTCGCTCTCGGACATCCAGACGGTGCTCGACCGCCTTTCGCCGCGCCGGGTCACCGCCTCCGCGCTGCGCTGGTCGTCGGTGTTCCGGATCAGTCACCGGCTGGTCGACCGGTACGGCGCGGGGCGGGTGTTCGTCGCCGGTGACGCCGCGCACATCCATCCGCCGACCGGCGCGCAGGGCATGAACACCGGTATCCAGGACGCCTACAACCTGGCCTGGAAGCTGTCCCTGGCGGCCGCGGGCTCGGCGGCGCCGGGCCTGCTCGCGAGCTACGACGCCGAGCGCCGCCCGGTCGGCGCGGAGGTCGTCGGCCGTACCGTACGGCACTCGAAAGAAGGCGTGCAGGCCGATCCGGAGGCCCCGGCCAGGCTGCTGCTGCGCGAGGCGCAGCTGCTCGTCGGCTACCGGGACAGCCCGATCGTCGCCGTCCCGGAGCCGGACCCTGGCGCGGACCGAGGCCCGGACGCGGAACGGGGCGCAGAGGCGGACCGGGGCCCGGACGCGGACCGGGGCCAGGACGCAGACCGGGGCCCGGACGCAGCTCGAGGCCCGGACCTGGCCCAGGGATCTGGCCCGGCCCCGGGCGCCGAGGGCCCGGACCCGGGCGCCGAGGGCGCGGACCCGGGCGCCGAGGGCGCGGAACCGCGGCCCGGCGACCGGGCACCGGACTGCACGGGTCTCACCGAGCCGCTCGCCGCCTATCCCCTGCGCCTGTACGACCTGTTGCGGGACCGCGGTCATGTGCTGTTGCTCTACGGTGTCGGCGACCCCGAGTGGGCCGACCGGGTCGCCGAACTCGTCGAGCGGGCAGCCGAGTTGTCCGGCGGCGCGGTGCGGGCGTGCGCGGTGGTGCCCGGTGACGCGGCGACCGACGACGGGTTCGGCATGCCTGCGGTACCCGTGTACCGGGACGCGCGGGGCGAGTTCGCCCGCCAGTACGCCGTACACGCGCCAACCGCCTTTCTCGTGCGGCCCGACGGGTATCTCGGTGCCCGGCTGCAGCCGCCGGCGACGGCCTCCCTGGAGGCGTACCTCACGGGCGTCTTCCGTGTCTGAGCTGCTGCGGGCCCGCCGTGCGGGCAATCGAAGGCGGGCCTAGCCTGGGAGAGGGTGTACTGCCCTCGGCCGGCAGGAGGCTGCCGTGAGGAACTCACAGGCGCGTTGGCGCAGGCTCTGCATCGGGGTGGCCCTGACCGGGACGCTGTCCGTACCGGCGCTCGCGGGAGCGGCGTACGGCGCGGTGGCGTCCGGCCCGTTCGGCCCCACCGGCACCGCCGCCACGGCGAGCCAGGAGAGCCCGGCGGGCACCACCCCGCCTCCGTCCCCCTCCGGCGACGAGTTCGCACAGCTCTCCCCCGCCGTCGACGCGCAACTCGACGACGCGATACGGCAGGTGATGCAGGAGGCGAACGTCCCGGGCGTCATGGTGGCACTGTCCGCCCCGGGCAAGGGCCAGTACATCCGCTCCTTCGGCGTCGCCGACAAGGTGACCGAGCAACAGATGACCCCGAACCTCTACATGCGGATCGGCAGCGAGACCAAGACCTTCACCGTGACCGCGCTGCTCGAACTGGTCGACCAGGGCAAGCTGGGCCTGGACGACCCGATCGGGAAGTACGTGAGCGACGTGCCCAACGGGGACCGCATCACCCTGCGCGAGCTGGCCGGGATGCGCAGCGGTCTGTTCAACTACTCGGCGGACCCGGACTTCTACAAGGCGTTCACCTCGAATCCCGACCGCCCCTTCACGCCCCACGAGTTGCTGGACTACTCGTTCAGGCACCCGGTGAACTTCCAGCCGAACGCGCAGTTCGAGTACTGCAACACCAACCTGATCCTGCTCGGTCTGGTCGTTGAGAAGGTCGGTGGCATGCCGCTGCACGACTTCATCACCAGGAACGTGTCGCGACCGGCCGGCCTGCGGCACACGATCTTCCCGACGGACGCGGCCTTCCCCGAGCCGCACGCCCACGGCTACACGAACCAGACGGCCTCCGGGCAGATCGAGGACTCCACCGACTGGAACCCCTCCTGGGGCTGGGCGGCCGGCGCGATGATCTCCGACCTCCAGGACCTGCGGACCTGGGCCAAGGTGGTCGCCACCGGAACCCTGCTCACCGCCGACACCCAGGCGCAGCGGCTGAGGACCGGGCCGTCCGGCATCCCGGGCACCGGGTACGGCCTCGGCATCTTCGACGTCCAGGGCTGGATCGGGCACAACGGCTCGCTGCCCGGCTACGAGTCCCTGACCATCTACCTGCCGGAGCACCAGGCGACCCTGGTCGTGCTGCTGAACACCGACGTCCTGCACGACGGCGTCGAGCCGAGCACGCTGTTCGGGCAGGCGATCACGCAGATCGTCAGCCCGCAGCACGTGTTCAACCTGCCGCAGTCGACCGAGCCGCACGCGACCGCCCCGTCCTCGGCCTCGTCCTCGGCCTCCGCGTCCTCCCCGGGCTCCTGAGGCGGTTCAGGGCCCTCCGTACCCCGGCTCGCGCCCGTGAGGGATCATGGACAAAGGAGTCGAGAAGGGACGGGACGAACGATGAGGCACCGCAGTGTCGCCGACCTCATGACACCGACCGCGGTCACGGTGCAGCCGGGCACTCCGTTCAAGGAGATCGCCCGGCTGCTCGACGAGTACGGCATCACGGCCGTGCCGGTGGTCGACGAGGCGAACCGGCCGGTGGGCGTGGTCTCCGAGGCGGATCTGCTGCGCCGGCACACCGCCAAGGACGGTCCGAGCACCGCCGAGGCGATGATGTCCAGCCCGGTGGTCGTCGCCCGGCCTTCCTGGACGGCGGTGGAGGCGGCCCGGATGATGGAGCGGCACCGGGTGAAGCGGCTGCCGGTGGTGGACGCGGACGGGCAGCTGATCGGCGTGCTGAGCCGCAGCGACCTGCTCCAGCTGTTCCTGCGGCGGGACCGGGCCATCCAGGAGGAGATCGTGGAGGACGTGGTCACCCGCATCCTCGGCCTCTCCGCCGCCTCCCTCCACATCGACGTCGCCGAGGGCCGGGTCACCCTGACCGGCACGCTGCCGCGCCGGAGCCTCGCGCCGATCTTCGTACGGCTCTGCGAGGACGTGGACGGCGTCGTGGAGGTCGTGGACCGGCTGGTGTACGAGGGCAAGGACGAGGACGAGGACGAAACCGACGGCGCGGACGACTGAGCAGCCAGGCGTCTGAGCCAGGCGTCTGAGCAAGGCGTCTGAGCCAGGCGTGACGCGTCCCGGGCGCGCCGCCATGGGCGGGCCCGGGACGCGGGGCGGTCGGTTACTGGACCGCCTCCGGCCAGCCGTATCCGGGTCCGGTGCGCTGGGGCACGGTGTCCGCGCCCACGGCCTCCATCTCCCGGTTGGCCTCCCTCATCAGCTTGCCGGCCAGATCCGTCATGGCCCGGCTCGCGGCGAGGTCGTCGCCGATCACCGGTACGTCCACGTCCGTCGGGTTGCACCGCGCGGAGCCGTGGCCGGTGAGTTTCGACGTGCCGGTGTCCAGGCGGGCCTCCGCCTTGGTCCTGCCGTTGTCCTCGACCAGATCCAGGCCGACCTTCCACTCCAGGTGCCGTGTCATGGCCTGCCTCCTCGTGCCCTGCGGCCACGCGAGACCGACGCGCGGCCGTCTCCTTCCAGGATCCCGCCACCGCCCCGTATCCCGCCACCGGCGGCCGTGCACCCGTCCGTACTGCCACGCCGCCCGGTGGACGGACGCTACGCCTGCGCGGCGGCGAGCTTCTCGACCGCCGCGTCCAGGCGGGCCAGCACGCGGTTCCGCCCGAGCAGCTCCATGGACTCGAACAGCGGGAGTCCGATCGTGCGGCCGGTGACCGCGACCCGGACGGGCGCCTGGGCCTTGCCCAGCTTGAGGCCGTGCTTCTCGCCGACGGCGAGCAGGACGGCCTTCAGGTCGTCCGCTTTCCAGTCCGGGACGGTGGCCAGCTGGGCACGGGCGTCGGACAGGATGTCACCGGCGCCGGCCTTCATCGCCTTGTTCCACGAGGCCGCGTCCCAGGCCGGCGCGTCGAGGAAGAGGAAGTCGACGTAGCTGGTGATCTCCGACAGCAGGGCGAGTCGGGTCTGGGCCAGCGGGGCCGCCGCCTCGAAGAGGTCCTTGTCGAACGCCTCCGCGGCCCACGGCGCGTACGGGGCGACGAGCCACGGAGCGCAGGCGTTGGCGAACTGTTCCGGGGACAGCGCGCGGATGTACTCGCCGTTGAACGCCGTCAGCTTCTTCACGTCGAAGAAGGCAGGCGCGGTGTTGACGTCCTCGATCCGGAAGAGCTGCTCCAGCTCCTCGTACGGCATGATCTCCCGGTCGTCACCCGGACCCCAGCCCAGGAGCATGAGGTAGTTCACCATCGCCTCGGGCAGGAAGCCCTCGGCCAGGTAGTCCTCCAGCGCGACCTTGTCACGGCGCTTGGACAGCTTCTGCCGCTTCTCGTTCACGATCACCGGCAGGTGCGCCCACTCCGGCGGCCTGGCGCCGAGCGCCTCCCACAGCAGCTGCTGCTTCGGCGTGTTCGACAGGTGCTCCTCGCCGCGGATGACCTGCGTGATGCCCTCGTCCAGGTCGTCGACGACGTTGGCGATCAGGAAGACCGGGGACCCGTCACCGCGGGCGATCACGAAGTCCTCGATCGCGGAGTTCGGGAACGCCGGCTCCCCGCGAATGAGGTCGACCACGACGGTCTCGCCCTCGTCCGGCGTCCGGAACCGCAGCGCCCGGCCCTCCTCGAAGGCCAGCCCTCGCTCCCGGCAGAACCCGTCGTACCCGAGGTGGTCCGACCCGGTGCGCTCCTTCAGCCGCTCCCGGGTGCAGTCGCAGTAGTACGCCCGGCCGGCCGCGAAGAGCTGCTGGGCCGCGTCCCGGTGCCGGTCGGCGTTGTGCGACTGGAAGTACGGGCCCTCGAAGGCCGCGTCCTCGCCGTGGATGCCGATCGCCGCGAGCGCGTTCACGATCCCGTCGATCCACTCCGGCTTGTTCCGGGCCGCGTCCGTGTCCTCGATCCGCAGGACGAACGTGCCGCCGGACTGTCGCGCCACCGCCCAGTTGTAGAGAGCGGACCGTGCACCACCGACATGGAACATGCCGGTCGGGGACGGGGCGAAACGAACACGAACCGGGGCGGTAGACATGCGCCTCAGAGTACCGACGCCGGACACCCTCGCCGGACCATCCCGCCCGCCCGCCCGCCCGCCCCTCGCTTCCCTGCACGTCGGCGCACCCGAGCGCGCGTCTGCCTGTCTGGTCGGACGGGAGAGACAAGACCCGCATCAGCAGCAGACGCAGATCCTTGATGCCCAGTCGTCCGGCGCCTCCCCGTGCGCCGGCCTCCGCGGCGAGCTCGGCAGGCACATGACGGTTTCCCACGCCGCCTCCAACAGACGGGAGAACACCTACGGATCCACCGGCTGAAGAGCAACACGGGAACCAGACGCGGGATGCGGCACCCGAACGGTGGGACTCGACGGACTTGGCGGTCCGGAGGCGGTTGGGCCCCACCGACCAAACGACAAAGCAGCTCCGGCCGGCGCGACCGTCAGCCGGTCGAGCTGCGGGTGCATGACGACTGGGATCAGCTTCGATGTTGCGGATTGCTGCAGCCTTGAGATCCTGGAGTCAGATGCTATCGACAGGCCTTCCCTAATTGATACTTACGGCGTGGACACCGCTGGCGAGGGACAGGGCTGCGCAGCCGGTCGGGCACTCCGGTCCGACCTTGAGAATCAGGAAGCACCCGAGTGGATCGACCTCGGTGCGGTCGTCAAAGAGTGGTTGCCACGAGCATGCCGAGGCGTTCGTGGCTCGTTGCAGCATGACGGACGAGACGTGCGGACTGGTTTGGGCGGCTCGATGAAAGAGTCGCCGCCTTAGCGAGAGCACCGTACGCACCGGTCCGAGTCGGTGACCTCGGCAAGGGGAGATCGCAATGATCGAGAATGGCATCTTCAGCATGTTCGACACCTCGATCAGTCAAGTGAACCCTGAAGCGGAAGCGGCCCAGGATTCACTTGACAAGAGCATCGCCGCGGCGGACGTGATCGACACAACTGTCCCGGAATCAGCTCCTGAGGTGCAGGAAGTAACCTCTGTAGCAAGTCAGTTGGCGAGATCCCTGGGAAACGCGGCATCGCTTGACGACCTGCGAACAAGAGCGGCGGCTCTACCGGCAGCCGTTGATGCGCAGGCCCAGGCTTTGGGGGCGCAGGCTCAGGAGGCTCAATCCAAAGCCCAAGAAGTCGTCAGCAAGATTGAGACGGCTATCGACTCGTGGAGTAACGTACAGGACCTCGAAAGCCTTGAAACAGCTGTCAACGACACTGTGGCGGCAGCCGAGTCTCTGGGTGGATTCCTCACGATCCTTGGCGGGATCATCGCCATTTTCGCCCCTCCCGTGGGTGCCGCGATCGCCGCAACTGGCCTCGCACTGAACGCGTTCGCGGAAAGCGCGGATCTCGTTGTGCAGCAGACGGAAGACCTGATCGATCCGGAATCGGGTGGACCGGAGCCGGAACCCGAACCAGAGCCGGAGCCCGAACCCGAACCCGAACCAGAGCCCGAACCGGAACCCGAACCCGAACCCGAACCCGAACCGGAACCCGAACCCGAACCCGAACCAGAGCCCGAACCCGAACCCGAACCCGAGCCGGAACCCGAACCCGAACCAGATCCGGAACCCGAACCCGAACCCGAACCCGAACCCGAGCCGGAACCCGAACCCGAGCCGGAACCCGAACCAGAGCCCGAACCCGAACCAGAACCGGAACCCGAGCCAGAGCCTGGACCCGAGCCGGGACCTGGACCTGAGCCGGAGCCTGGACCGGAGCCGAGACCTGGCCAAGAAACCGATCCACCGGTGGTTCTTGCAGAGGAAGAAGAAGCCAAACCCGTCGCGGAGATGTCGAACCGTGCCAAATTCCAGAAGCCGAGGTTTGCACCGGGGGTCAGCCCCCGGTTGCCTGACCGCGGAGATTCTCATGAAGGATGAGAATCCGAACATGCCCGGGTTGCCGACCGGTGACTGGTGGGCTTACCGCACGCCATTCCGCCACTGGCGGGCTTCGGAGGTGCTCGACGATGCCTCTTATCAGTCGGTGTCGTTGGCGTTTCGGAGTTTTCTCGATGCCGATGACCAGCATAAGAGCCGATACACCCTGAAGAGGGGAACATCGAACTACGATGCGCAGATGCTGTCCATCGACAGCAGTATCGCGAACCTTTTCGAACCGTTCTTCTTGGGCAGCTGGATAAAGTCGCTCCGTGAGCTTGTTACCGTACCCGATATGCTTCGCGTCGATGCCGCCCTGCATTCAAGCCCCGAAGGCAGTCGCACGGGATGGATCCACACGGATTTCTGTTCCGGATGGTTCAACGAACCCACTGACGTCAATGGCTTTCTCTTCCCTGATCGTTCCGCGTGTGACTATTTCACCGGGCGACCCAAGAAGGCGTCGGCGAACCCGCAGGAGTACATTCGCGCCGCCACCATGATCTACTACCTCTGCAACGACGGATGGTCCGAAGGTGACGGTGGCGAGACGGGTCTCTACGGTGCTGAAAAGCAACGAGATCGGACAAGCGTCGTGCTGGTGCCTCCCCTGAACAACACGCTGCTGCTGTTCGAGTGCTCACCTCACTCATACCATCGATTCATCGCCAATCCGCGTCGCCGGCGCAACAGCATCATCCTGTGGTTGCACACGACGGTGGATGATGCGGAGTCGCGATGGCCCGATGCGGCGAACCGCCGGAGTTGGCGATGAAACCGGTCTGTCTGATCACCGGCGCGGGAGGTCGGCTCGGCCGACTTCTGTGCGCAGATCTCGCGCAGGATCATGAAGTCGTTGCCGCCTATCACACAACGGTTCCCAAGGTGGCTTCCCAGCTTCAATGGCCGGTCGGCACGACCCAGTCCACGTCACGGAATCTCCCTGCGATCCATTGCGTCCAGGCAGACCTGCTGAGCCGCGAGGACATACGCCGCGTGGTGGAGGTTGCCCAGGCTCGGCACGGCCGCGTCGACTCGATCATCAACGCGGCGGCCGACGTGCAATTCCTCGGCCGTCTCGTTGAGTTGTGGGAGTCCGGGGACGAAGCCGTTGCGCAACTGCTCGTCAACGCAGTCGCCCCCATCCAACTTGCGTCTGCGGTATTTCAAGCGTGTTGGAAAGATCAGACCGAAGAGAACAGTCGGTGGAACCGTAGCGTTGTCAATGTCTCCAGCGTATCCAGCCTGTACGTGGCCAAAGACGTTGGCCAAGCCTACTATGCAGCATCGAAGGCGGCACTCAACACCTTGACGATGTACTTGTCGCTTGAGCTGGCACCGTACTCCGTGCGCGCCAACGCCATATGTCCAGCGCGGTTTGAAAGCGAGTCCGCCGCTCAGCGGGTTGTGGGCGGTGTGCGGAAATTGATCAGCGGCAACGATACCGGATTGTTGATGTCTGGAATTCCCTGACCCATGACAGGCGAGAGCGTGGACATGAATTCACGGTCGATCCGATCGGATGCATTCCCCGGGGCGGCGCGCGGCAGTGCGGCGGCCACTTTGAGGCGAGAGCGGAGACGGCGGGCGGGTAAGCCGATGGGAGATGAGTGAGATGACTGAGATCAGCCCCGAAGAGCGCCAAAAGGCCAAAACTGCCGCTGCCAACGCTGCTGTCGCGTCCAACGACGCAGCGGTCGTCCTCGGGGTGGCAGGCCTTGCGGCTGCCGGTATCGGGGCAGCCAGCGGCGTCGGTGCACTGGCCGGTGTCGCGGTCGGTGCCACTCTCGGGATCTGCAGCTTCGGCGCGTGGTGGGTGGGCAACCGCTACCAGCGCCTCGCGAATGACCCGTCGCGGTCGGATTTCGACGAGGTGACCACGACCTCGGCGTTCCTGGTCGAGGAGGCCCTGCCCATCGATGAGCCGGACGCCACGGTAGCCCGCTTTGCGGCCCAGCAGCTCGTCCTCGTCGACGCACTCAGTGCGCTCGTCACCTCCATCGAACGCTGCGACGGCGCGACGGACGCCGGCGACTCCGCGGCTGCCGCTGCGCAAGCAGAGGCTGCACAGCAGAACGCCCAGGCTGCGGTGTCGGCGATATCGGCACAGGTCCAACTCAGCGATGCTCTCAACCAGGCATGGAGTGCAACACTCGAGATGGTCGACTTGACCTCCCTCACCATCGATCAGGTTCAGGAGAACTTCCGAGAAGCAGTAGGCGATCCGGCGCAGGCGCCGGGCACCGCACTGCAGGGTGTCTTCGCGACTGTCACCGGCCTCTCGGACAACAACGACCTTGCCGAACTCGATCTGACGTTGCACCCGGTGCTCACCGCCACGGAACTGCCGGCCGAGCTTGACGCGCTCATCGGCGCCGACTACCTGACCCTTCAGAGCTCCCTGTCGGACGCGTTCGGGAGTCTTGTCGTCAACGACGGCTAACGCGACACCGTTCCGCCGGTATCGAGCCCGCAGCGGCGACCTGGACCTCGCGGGAGAGCGGTGACGTCTGTGCGTCGGCACGCCCGCGCGATGCGCAGGGGGCGCGGTGCCCGGCGGTTCAGCCGTCACCGCGCCCGCGGTCTACAGGTGCGTCAGGCCGTCGGCACGGGGAACGGGTCGAGGTCCGGCTTGAGGATTTGGCCGGGCTTCGGCGCGGTCTGGTCCACCAGGTAGGAGGTCACCAGCGCGTTGAGCGCCTTGCTGCGGCCGACCGCGCAGTGCTCGATCACGTCGACCGTGACCAGGACGGAGTTGCCGAGTTCCCGCTGCATGTTCTGGGCGAACCTGTACTGCGTGGCCGGGTCGAAGGTGTTGCCGATGACCATGACCGGGTTGGCGGTCCGCTTGTTCCACGGGCCGGCGTACCGCTCGGAGGCGCGTGCGGGCGACGGCCAGGTCGCGCACGCGGGCGAGTCGTAGGCCTGGTAGCGGCCGAAGGTCGGCGCGTCCAGCTCCCAGGCGCGGGCCAGGTTCGCGAAGGCCTTGGGATTCGTCGGGTACGGCTTGTCCTGGCAGTTGACGCCGAAGTACGAGTCGTCGGAGGTGTACGGGGAGTCGGCGGGCGCCTCGCGCAGTGCGGCCGGGGCGACCTTGGCCAGCCGGTCCGCCTCGTCCGCGGACACGCCCTGGGCCACCGCGACGCCGAAGCCCGGCCGCGGGTTGATGACCTGGTCCAGCGCCTGCAGCGAGCGCGCCAGCGGCGCCAGCCGGCTCTGCGCGTACAGGGCGTTGGCCACCTGACTGGTGAAGCTGCTCAGTGTGACCGTCTCGCCGCTCGGCAGGGTCACCGGGCTGGTGCGCAGATGGTCGCGGATCGCGTCGAACCTCGCGCGGGTGTCGCCCTCGGCGAATGCGCAGCGTGGCGCGCCGGCGGCCGTGCAGCGCTTGAGGAACTCGTCCAGGGCGAGCTCGAAGCCGCCCGCGGCGCGCTGCCGGTCGTATTCGAGACCGTTGTGCAGGCGAAGCTGCGGGTCGACGTTGCCGTCGATGATGACGGCCCGCACCTTGTCCGGGTACATATTGGCGTAGGTGGAGCCGATCAGCGTGCCGTAGGAGAAGCCGGCGAAGGTGAGCTGTGCGTCGCCGACGGCCTGACGCATCCGGTCGAGGTCGCGCACCACGTTGATGGTGGACATGTGCCGGATGAGCGTCCCCGCGTTACGGGCGCAGGCGTCGGTGTAGTCCTTGGTTGCCGTGAGGGTGTCGTCCACCTCCGTGGGCGTGACGGGCACCCCCGTCATCCGGCCGAAGACCGCGTCGGCCTCCTCCTTCGTACCGAAACACCGCAGCGGGTTGCTCCGCGCGACGCCACGAGGGTCGAAGCCGATGAGGTCGAAGCGTTCCTGGACCTTGGGCTCGAAGCGGGTCGTGGTGGCCCACAGGTAACCACTGCCGCCGGGACCGCCGGGGTTGAGGAACAGCGAGCCGATGCGCTTGGCCGGGTCGCCGGCCCGTCGCCGCAGCATGGCGATGCCGATCTTCTCACCGGAGGGGTTCGCGTAGTCCAGCGGCACCGGGTAGACGGCACAGTCGTAGATCTTGGGATCGGGCTTGGACGGGTCCGGGTTGCAGGGCGTCCAGACCACCGGGTCGACCTGCTCCGCGGCGGTGGCCGGGGCGGTCTGCGGGATCGTTTCTCCGGCGGCCTTCGCGGGCGCCGCCGACGCTGTGACGGCACCGCCGGAAACGAGGACGACCGCGCTGGTGAGCGCCACCGCCAGAGTGGATATGCGAGACAAAGATCCTCCTCCTGATTCTCAAGCCCGGTCAGAATGGCAGCAGTTGGAGACCCGGTAAAGGCGGCCGAGTAGCGGCTGACAGGAGGGCACGGCACTTCCCCGCCTGAGAGCGGTCCGCCGGCGTACCCGGCGGCCGCGGCTCCCTCGACGTTCGCCTGCCCCGCCTGCCCCGCCTGCGGCATGGGCTTCACCGAAAGACCACCGAGGTCAGTGGCAAGAGCCCTTGCTGAAGGTCGCGTGGGAGAGGTAGAACGCGAGCATGCCGGGATCGGGCGGCAGCCGGTCCGAGGTTCCCGGAAAGACCACCGGCGGCTCGTCGTCCAGGGTGAGCGTGATGTGGACGCAGTACTCGGTCTCGGTGTCTTTGGTGCTGACGGTGTAGCCACCTTCGTCCTCGCGCGTGTCGACGCCGTGCCCCGGCCCGATGCCGCTCTCCCGGATCGCCTCCGCGATCAGGAGGCCGTGGTCGCTTTCCAGGCTCGTGTAGTGCCGTTTGCCGTCCAGGTCCTGGACGCCCTTAGAGACGGCGTCGCGGAGTTCGCCCTCACTCCACGTCGACTTGGCCTGCATTCCGAGCAGCGCGCCGAAGGCGATGAGCGGAGTGAGGATGATGAGTGCAAGACCGACCGGGTTGCGTTGGTTGTAGACGTACCGGCTGGTTCCCCACTTGCTCCGGATGAAGACGGGCTCTTCGCTCAACGCACTGCCTGCACAGCGCCAGTGAACAACGCCCAGCGCCCGAGCACCGGAACCCCGAGGCCCCGCAGGCGGAAGGCCCTCCAGCAGCCCGCCGAACCCGGGTTCGTCTCGGTAGAGGCGGGCCGAGAACCTGCGATCAGAAGCGGTCGGGTCCTCATGGCGGAACTGTAGCGGCGCCGGTGATCCCGTCGTAGCTACCGAGGCAGGCTGGGCCTCGACGTCCCCGGGTTGGGGTGCGGGGCCTTGGGGCCTGTCCGGCGGATTTTGAGCAGCCGACGCACAGACGGCAGTCGAGAAGCCTGAAGACTGCCTGGCACCGGCATGGTCAGGCACCGCCAGGTCCAGCGACAATGTGGGCGTCTTCAGGCCGGACGTAACTCGCGTTCCCGGCTGTGAGCGGTCGGAGCGGAGCGGCACCATGGCATGGGTAGTGGGGACGGGCGCGTTCTTGGGGCTGCTGGCGGTCGCATGGGGAATCGTGACGCTGCGGACGGGGTGGATCCTGCCCCCGGCGCGTCGCCACGTCACCAGGCCGAAGCTCCACGGCGTCGGCGCGCTACTCATGGGCGCGTCCGTGCTTCTGCAGAGCCTCTTCTACTTTCGAATCTTGCCGAGCGTTTCCTGGGAGGTCCGTTTCTTCGGCGGAAGCGCCTTTCAGTTCGCTGGGCTCCTCCTCATCGCCCTCAGCCAGCTGCTGCCGCTTCGCCGATACCCGGACCACGCCGACACCTCACGCGCCTGAAGGATGTCGGCGGATCAAAGCCGAAGCAGAACACCTGAAGGACTTCCTGACAGGTCGGCACCTACGTTCTCCTACGTGCTGCCGTGGCGCCCTGTTCGGGGAGCCGGGACGCAACGTCATCGAATTCGGCCTGATCGAGTCGCAGTTCCGGCACCTGATGCGCGTGGCCGTCTCCGTGCGCGAGGGCGGCACCTCCTCCACGCCGCTGCTGCGGCGCCTGCGGGTCGGCTCGCGCAAGAACACGAGCCGGTACGCCACCCATGAGCCGCCGTTCCTTGCCACGCGGAAGGCTCCTGGCAACTGCTCCCTGGTCAACTCGTCGCTTCCGCCGCAACGCCCGGCTGCGGTCGGGTCCGCATGCCCCAGCGGGCAAGAGAGGGGCCGGCAGCGCCCAGCGCCGCGAAGAAGAACGCCAGCAGCAGCCAGCCCGTCGTGCCGAGGCCGAGTACCACCGTGGTGAGGATCGCGGGGGCGAGAGCCTGGCCCGCGTTGAAGCCGAGGCCGAAGACACCTTGGTACTGGCCCTGGGCATGGGCGGGGGCGAGACCGAAACCCAGGGCGAAGGCCGCCGAGGACTCCCAGACCTCTCCCAGGCTATGGACGAAGATCGCCGCCAGGACCAGTCCTGCTGCCGCCCAGACAGGGGCGTAGGCCGCCAGCGCCATCATCGGACAGCTGACGAGGAAGAGCAGCCCCGCGGTGCGAAACGCCCTGCCGCCGTCGTACGGGGTCTCGATACGGGAGCCGATCCTGGTCTGCATCAGTACGCAGAAGGCGGAATTGACTCCGAACAGGGCGGCCACCGTCCAACGCGGCGCTTCGGTGTGCTGGGAGATCCAGATCGGCAGGAGCAGGGAGACCACCGGGTACTGCAGCCCCATGGCCCCGTAGAGGGCGGTGAACGTCAGGAACGGACGGTCCGCGAAGACAAGCCAGCGCCGCTGCCGCGGCGGCGCTGCCAGCACCGGATAACGGGGCAGCAGAAGCAGAAGCACCGCGCACAGGGCGAAGCTCGCCGCGTTGCCGAGAACCAGCGCGACATACGCACCGCGGGAGTCCGCGGCCAGCGCCAGCCCGGCACCCACCGTTCCCAGGATGACGCCCAGGTTGACGAAGGTGCGCAGCTTCGCCCGGAACATGGCCGGTCGCTCACCCCCGACCCGGGCCACCAGAGCCCCCCACGCCGCCCCGCCGACCGCCGCGGCGATCTGGTCGACCGTCGCGATGATCGTGAGCGCGGCCCAGCTCTCGACGAGGACGAGCGCCGCCATCGAAACCGCCTGGACCGTGAGGGCCAGCATCATGATCACGCGTGCGCCGCGCCGGTCGGCGAGATGCCCCCCAGGTATCCCCGCGCACAAGCCGATCACTCCGGCGATGGTGAGCGCGGCGCCGACCTGCACCGCGGGCAGGCCCACGACCAAGGTGAAATAGAGCGCCGACGCCGCGTTGAACAGACCGTTGCCGACCCGGTTGACGAAACTGGCGGCGACCAGCACGCGCTCCGGCCCGCTCTCCCCCGCCATCCGGCCTATTCGACCCGCCAAACCGCCCTTGATCATGGACCGCAGGCTAACAGCGCCGCAGAACCCGCGCAGTCGTACGAAGCTCTCCCGGCAGGAGGACGGCCGGTTCGTGAGTCTCGGTGCGTCAGGTGCACGGCGGCGTTCAGGCGGGGCGGCGTTCAGGCGGCGCCTCCTCACCTGCGCGGGCCAGGCGCATCACCGCCCCCGAGCCCGCATCTGTCAGATCTGCGTGACCTTCCCTGCCGCAAGGTCGATACTGCCGAAGAGATCACTCACAGACGCCCCCGCCGCACCACGCCCGCCACCTGACGCCCAGTCACCGAAGTCCGCATCGAGTCGGCATCAGCACCGACAGGCGCCGCCACCGACCGCCATGGAACGCCAAGGTCTCGGATCACGCACACCAGCAGTGACCCGAGAGAACGCAGAGGAGACACCCATGAGGATGTTGATCAATGGCCCGGAGACAGTCGTCGCGGACGCGCTGCGCGGGATGGCCGCCGCGCACCCCGAGCTTTCCGTGGACGTGGAGAACCGGGTCGTGCTGCGGCGCGACGCGCCGGTGCCGGGGCAGGTGGCCCTGGTGTCGGGAGGCGGCTCGGGGCACGAGCCGCTGCACGCGGGGTTCGTGGGGCCCGGGATGCTGACGGCCGCGTGCGCCGGCGAGATCTTCACGAGTCCCGTGCCGGATCAGATGGTGCGGGCCGCCACCGCGGTGGACAGCGGCGCCGGGGTGCTGTTCGTGGTGAAGAACTACACCGGAGACGTGCTCAACTTCGAGATGGCCGCCGAGTTGGCGGAGGACGAGGGCGTCCGGATCGCCAAGGTGCTCGTCGACGACGACGTGGCGGTGACCGACAGCCTCTACACGGCCGGGCGGCGCGGCACCGGCGCCACGCTCTTCGTGGAGAAGATCGCGGGCGCGGCGGCCGAGGAGGGCGCGCCGCTCGACCGGGTCGAGGCGGTGGCCCGGCGGGTGAACGGGCGCTCGCGCAGCTTCGGCGTGGCGCTGAGCGCCGTGACGACACCCGCGAAGGGCTCGCCCACCTTCGACCTCCCGGACGGCGAGCTGGAGTTGGGCATCGGCATCCACGGCGAGCCGGGCCGTGAGCGGCGTCCGATGATGAGCGCGCGGGAGATCGCGGACATCGCCGTCGGGGCCGTGGTCGACGATCTGCGCCCGCGCGGGCCGGTGCTCGCGCTGGTCAACGGGATGGGGGCGACGCCCCTGCTCGAGTTGTACGGCTTCAACGCCGAGGTGCAGCGGGTCCTCGGCGAGCGCGGGGTGCCGGTCGCCCGCACACTGGTCGGCAACTATGTGACCTCCCTCGACATGGCGGGCTGCTCGGTGACGTTGTGCGAGGCGGACGAGGAGCTGCTGCGGCTGTGGGACGCGCCGGTCGAGACGCCCGCGCTGCGCTGGGGACGGTGAGGGGACGATGAGCGAGGAGACGTACGGAGCCGGATTCTTCCGTGACTGGATGACGGCGGCGGCCGTCGCAGTGGACCGGGAGGCGGACCGGCTGACCGAGCTGGACTCGGCGATCGGCGACGCCGACCACGGCGCCAACCTCAAGCGGGGCTTCGCGGCCGTGTCGGCCGCCCTGGAGAAGGAGCCGCCGGCCACGCCGGGGGCGGTCCTCGTCGCGGCCGGGCGGCAGCTGATCTCCACGGTGGGCGGCGCGTCCGGGCCGCTGTACGGGACACTGCTTCGCCGCACCGGCAAGGCGCTGGGCGACGCCGAGCAGGTCTCGCGGGCCGCGCTCGCCGAGGCGCTGGCGGCCGGGGTCGCCGCCGTGGCACAGCTCGGCGGGGCCAAGGTCGGCGACAAGACGATGCTGGACGCGCTGACCCCCGCCGCCGAGGCGCTCGGCACCTCGTTCGCGGCCGCCCGCGAGGGGGCCGAGGCGGGCGCGCTGGCGACCGTACCCCTGCTGGCGCGCAAGGGCCGGGCGAGCTATCTCGGCGAGCGGTCCATCGGGCACCAGGACCCGGGGGCGACCTCGTCGGCGCTGCTGCTCGCGGCGCTCGCGGAGGTGGCCGGATGAGCGGGAGCGCTCCGCACACGTCGGCGCGCCGCGTCGGGATCGTGCTCGTCTCGCACAGCGCGGCCGTCGCGGCGGCGGTCGCCGAACTCGCCGTCGGCCTCGCGGGCGGCGGCGACACGGCGCCGATCCTCCCGGCGGGCGGTACTCCGGACGGCGGTCTGGGCACCAGCGCCGAGCTGATCACGGGGGCCGCGAAGGCCGCCGACCAG
Organism: Streptomyces sp. NPDC004788; assembly: GCF_053601115.1. NCBI lineage: Bacteria > Bacillati > Actinomycetota > Actinomycetes > Kitasatosporales > Streptomycetaceae > Streptomyces > Streptomyces sp. NPDC004788. The sequence continues at coordinate 11,050 of NZ_JBSGBF010000018.1, read as the reverse complement.
GGCGCCGGGGTGGCCCTCCTGGTCGACCTGGGCAGCGCGGTCCTGACGGTGAAGGCCCTGCTCGCGGAGGGCGACGAGCTGCCGGAGGGGGCACGCCTGGTGGACGCCCCGTTCGTGGAGGGCGCGGTGGCGGCGCTGGTGACGGCGAGCGCCGGGGGCGACCTGGACGCGGTGGCGGCGGCGGCCTCGGAGGCGTACGGCTACCGCAAGGAGTGACGCTCCCGGCCCGCGGGAGAGGACGGCACCGGTCGGCTCCTCCCGCGGGCTCAGCCGTCGGCCCGCTCCGTGCGCGCCGGCCGTCGCACGACCGCGCGGCCGGCGTCCAGGTCGAGGCCCATCGCGGGCGGTGCGCCGTCCTCCGCGTCGTGGCGGAGGACCATGTCGGTCCGCTGCTGCTCCAGGCGCACATGCTTGGTCGGGGTGAGGAGCGCGAAGAGTTCGTCGACGGCCATCGCGGCCGGATCGCCTCCGGCGGTGCGGGCCCCGAGCCGGCGGGCCAGGACCCGTGGGCGGCCGGTGCGGTGGATCAACCGCCGGAGTAACGCCAGCGCGAAGAGCACCAGCATCAGCGCTCCCATCAGGAGCAGGCTCAAGGTCGTCACCATGACAGAGCAACGGGGGGTCCCCCGTGATCGTTCCCGTGCCGCACGTGCGTCCGTCCCCCCGAGGGGCGTCCGCCTCATGGGGCGTCCCCGTACGCGGCATGGCGCACATCACCCGCGCACCTTTATGCAATTTGTTGCACAAGCCTTCGTCGGTCGTCTACAACAGTGCGTGACGACCCCGCGCGAGGAGGCGCCCCGATGGCCCCGAACACCCCGTACCCGCACCTGCTGAGCCCGCTGGACCTCGGGTTCACCACCCTGCCCAACCGGGTGCTCATGGGTTCCATGCACGTCGGCCTGGAGGAGACCGAGCACGGCTTCGAGCGCATGGCCGCGTTCTACGCCGAGCGCGCCCGTGGCGGCGTCGGGCTCATCGTCACCGGCGGCATCGCACCCAACGAGGCCGGGCGGCCGTGGGACGGCGGGGCCAAGCTGACCAATGCCGAGGAGGTCGCCGAGCACCGGCTGATCACCGAGGCGGTGCACGCCGAGGGCGGCCGGATCGCGATGCAGATCCTGCACTTCGGCCGGTACGCGTACCACCCCGGCCTGGTCGCCCCGAGCCCGATCCAGGCGCCGATCAGCCCCTTCGTACCGAACGAGCTGTCCGACGCCGAGGTCGAGCAGACGGTCGAGGACTACGCCCGCTGCGCCGAGCTGGCCAAGGAGGCCGGTTACGACGGCGTCGAGGTGATGGGCTCCGAGGGCTACCTCATCAACGAGTTCATCGCCGCCGCCACCAACCAGCGCACCGACCGCTGGGGCGGCTCCTACGAGAACCGGACGCGCTTCCCGCTGGAGATCGTGCGCCGGATCCGCGAGCGGGTCGGCGAGGACTTCATCCTCGTCTACCGGCTCTCCATGCTCGACCTGGTCCCGGGCGGCTCCACCCTCGACGAGGTCGTCGCGCTCGCCAAGGAGATCGAGGCGGCCGGCGCCACCATCATCAACACCGGCATCGGCTGGCACGAGGCCCGCATCCCCACCATCGCCACCTCCGTGCCGCGCGGCGCCTACACCTGGGTCACCAAGCGGCTGATGGGCGCGGTGTCGGTGCCGCTGGTCACCAGCAACCGCATCAACACGCCCGAGGTCGCCGAGCAGATCCTCGCCGAGGGCCGCGCCGACATCGTGTCGATGGCGCGTCCGTTCCTCGCCGACCCGCAGTTCGTGGCGAAGGCCGCGGCCGGCCGCCCCGAGACGATCAACACCTGCATCGGCTGCAACCAGGCCTGCCTGGACCACACCTTCAGCCTGAAGATCACCTCCTGCCTGGTGAACCCGCGGGCCTGCCACGAGACCGAGCTGGTCCTCTCCCCCACCCGCCTCGCCAAGCGGATCGCCGTCGTCGGCGCCGGCCCGGCCGGTCTCGCCTGCGCCGTCTCCGCGGCCGAACGCGGGCACACGGTCACGCTGTTCGACGCCGGCGACCGGATCGGCGGCCAGCTGAACGTGGCCAAGCAGGTGCCGGGCAAGGAGGAGTTCAACGAGACCCTGCGCTACTTCGGGGTCCAGCTCGCCGAGCGCGGTGTCGACGTCCGCCTCGACACGTACGTGTCGGCGGCCGACCTGGCGGACTTCGACGAGGTCGTCGTCGCGACCGGCGTCACCCCGCGCGTCCCCGAGATCGAGGGCGTCGACCACCCGAGCGTCGTGGGCTACCTGGACGTGCTGCGCGACCGCGTGCCGGTCGGCGAGCGGGTCGCGATCCTCGGCGCGGGCGGCATCGGCTTCGACGTGGCCGAGTTCCTCACGGACGGCGGCGAGGGCGCGAGCCAGGACCCCGAGACGTACTTCCGCCAGTGGGGCGTCGACACCTCCTACGAGACCCGGGGCGGCCTGCGCACCCCCGAGCGGCCCCGGCCGCCGCGCCAGGTCCACCTGCTCCAGCGCAAGACCAGCAAGGTCGGCGCGGGCCTCGGCAAGACCACCGGCTGGATCCACCGCACCGAGCTGAAGCACCGGGGCGTCACGATGGTGGCGGGAGCCTCGTACGAGCGGATCGACGACGAGGGCCTGCACCTCACCATCGACGGCGAGGCCCAGCTCCTCCCGGTCGACACGGTGGTGCTGTGCACCGGCCAGGAGCCGCGCCGCGACCTGTACGAGGAGCTGGTCGCCGCCGGCCGCACGGTGCACCTGATCGGCGGCGCGGACGTCGCCGCCGAGCTGGACGCCAAGCGGGCCATCGACCAGGGCACCCGGCTCGCCGCGACCCTGTAGGCCACCGGCCAACGGTCACCGACCACCGGTCGTCGATTCCGCGAGCCGTCCGACCGGTCGAACCTAGGATGCGTCCATGTCCCTCCCGCACGCGATCCTCACGGCACTGCTCGAGAAGCCGTCCTCCGGCCTCGAACTGACCCGCCGCTTCGACCGGTCGATCGGCTACTTCTGGTCCTCCACCCACCAGCAGATCTATCGCGAGCTCGGCAAGCTGGAGCAGGCGGGGTACATCCGTGCCCTGCCCGCCGCCGTCCCCGCACGGGGACAGAAGAAGGAGTACGAGGTGCTGCCCGCCGGCCGCGCCGAGCTCGCGTCCTGGGTCGAGACGGCGGAGGACCCGAAGCCGATGCGCTCGGCGCTGCTGCTGCGCATGCGCGCGGCGGCGGTGGTCGGCGGCCGCGGCCTGCGGGAGGAGCTGGAGCGCCATCTCGGCCTGCACCGAGCCCAGTTGGACGAGTACCTGGCGATCGAGGCACGTGACTTCCCGCCCGCGCGGCGGACGGCGGAGCCGGACCGGCTGCGCCATCTGGTGCTGCGGGGCGGGATCGAGCTGGAGCGCTTCTGGGTGCAGTGGCTGAGCCAGGCGATCGCCGAGCTCACGGAGTCCGGCGGGGAGGAGGACCCGGTCTGATCTCCGCCGGCGATCCTCTTCCACCCGGCCGTCGCCGGGAAGGTGCTCACCACCGCCGCGGGCGCGACGTGCCGCGCGCCGCCGTGGATACTGGTCAGTCACAGACCTGACGGATCCACGGGGGTGGATCCACCCACGCGAAAGGGCGAGGATGGCCGACGAGTTGGGATCTCGCAGGGCACGCAAGTCGCGGCACGCGGTGGTCATCGGGGGGAGCCTCGCGGGTCTGCTGGCCGCGCGGGTGCTGAGCGAGCACGCCGAGCGGGTCACGGTGGTGGAGCGCGACCGCTATCCCGAGGGGCCGGAGGCGCGGCCCGGTGTTCCGCAGGGGCGGCACCTGCACGTGCTGATCGAGGGCGGGCAGCGGGCCCTTGACAAGCTGCTGCCGGGCTTCGTCGCCGAGCTGCACGCACTCGGCGCGCCGAAGGTGGGCATGCCCGAGGACATGGTGCAGTGGCAGGACGGGCAGTGGTTCGCCCGTACGGCGGCCACCGCCCACTTCTACTCCGGTCCGCGCAACCAGCTCGAATGGCTGGTGCGCAAGCGGGTGTTCGCCGATCCCCGGATCGAGCGGATCGAGGGGACCGAGGTCATCGGCCTCGTCGGTGACTCCGCACGGGTGCGGGGCGTGACCCTGCGCGAACGGGGAGCGGGCAAGGAGACCCGTGAGCTGGCGGCCGATCTGGTCGTGGACGCCTCCGGACGCTCGACCCACGCGGCGGACTGGCTGGCGGCCATCGGGGCCGAGGCTCCGCACGAGGAGACGATCGACACGGGTCTCGCGTACTCCAGCCGGGTGTACGAGGCCCCCGCCGACCCGGCGACGGACGCCCTCGGCATCTACGTCGTACCGAATCCGGCGCAGACGTACGGCGGCGTGATCGTGCCGCTCGGCGGCGGCCGGCACATCGTCACGCTCTCCGGGCTGCGCGGCGACGAACCGCCCACGGACGAGGCCCTGTTCGAGAAGTACGCGCGGAAGCTGCCGCACCCGCTGATCGGCGACTGGATCGCGAAGGCCGAGCCGGCCGGGCCCGTGTACGGCTTCCGCAAGACCGCCAACGTCCGGCGCCGGTACGACCGTCCGGGGCGCCGCCCGGCCGGTTTCCTCGCGACCGGTGACGCGCTGTGCGCCTTCAACCCGATCTACGGGCAGGGCATGGCGGTCGCCGCGCTGAGCGCGGTCGCGCTGCGCGAGGCCCTGTCGGACCCGAAGCGCACGCCGACGACGCGGCGGGTGCAGAAGGCGCTGCTCGACGCCTCGCGGCAGGCGTGGGACATCTCGGCCGGCGCCGACAAGAAGATGCCGGGCGCCACCGGCGACGCGGCGCGCGCGGGAGTCATGGACAGGTTCACCGGCTGGTACCTGCGCCGGGTGCAGGAGCGCACCGCGGGCAACCCCGTCGTCGGCGCGGCCTTCCGTTCCGCGCTGACCCTGAACGCCCCGCTGACGGTGCTGTTCGCCCCGGCGGTGGCCCGCGAGGTGCTGTTCGGCCCGGTGCCGCGCACGCCGGCCGAGCCGCCGATGCGCCGCGTGGAGAGCTAGAACCGCGAGGGGCGGCCGTGATCATCACTGCCGCCCCTCGCGCCTCACGCGCCGATCTCGAACGTGGGCGGCTTGAGGCCCTTGAGGCAGCTGGTGTCCGGCGCGTCCGGGCGGTCGAAGAACGAGACCGTCATCGTCTGCGCGCACTTGGAGTCGGCGAAGACCACGTGGGCGACGTAGGGCACCGTGACGGCGATGGACCGGCTCAGCGTGCCGGCGGCGTACGCACCGCTGCTCGGCGCGGTCTGGGCGTCGAAGCCGCCGGAGAGCACGAGGGTGGGGATGTCGCTGTACGTCCGCTCCCGGATCGAGGGGTCCGCCGGGGGGACGTCCCAGGCGTCGCAGTCCGGGTGGAGCCAGGTGAGGAACGGAGCGTTGACCAGCACCGAGCGGGGGAACGACGGGAACAGGCGCCGGCCTGCCCGGACCACGTCGGCCTCGCTCTCGTACGGTGTCCACTCCCTGCAGAAGATGCCGTAGGCGAGCCCGTGGGACGTCCTTCCGATGGCCTGCGGGCTGAGCTTGCCGCCCGCCCACTGCTCGGCGATCCGCCGCGGGTCGCCGTGGGCCAGGTCGTCGATGGAGCGGGGGACTCCGGCCGCCACATGAGTGGCGGAGGCCAGCCAGTTCACCAGGACTCCGCCGTCCAGCACGACCTTCACCGGCTTCGACCGACCCGGGACCACGACGGTCGTGGTGACCGGACGGGCCTCGACCTCGCCGACGAGGCGCTCGAACGTGGCCTTGAGGTGCGGATAGCGGGTGTTGCAGGCGGGCTGCTGCTCGCAGGCCCTGAACAGGCCGTCGTAGCCCTCTCGTGCGGCCTTCCAGGTCACCGCCCCGCCGGCCAGGGCCGGCGGCAGGACTCCGTCGATGCCGACCGACCGGATGCCCTCCGGGTGCAGGCGCATGTAGTGGAGCGCCAGGTTGGTGCCGTACGAGATGCCGAACACGTTCCACTTCTCGATGCCCAGCGCCTTGCGCAGGTCGTCGTAGTCGGCGGCGCTCTCGGGGCCGTAGTAGGCGCTGGGATCGGCCCCGCGGCTCACCACCCGGTCGCGGCACTTCCGCGTCTCCTCGACGTGCAGACGCCCGGTGGACGGCGCGCCGAAGACGAGGCCAAGGGAGTCCGCGGCGAACTGGTCGACGTTCGGGCAGGTGAGCTGCGGGTCGGCCGAGTAGGTGCCCCGCTGGGACATGAAGATCAGGTCCCGGTCACGGTTCAGGTGGCCGTTCAGCGCCATCGGGATCTCGGAGACCGCGTCGTCGCCGGGTCCGCCGGCGAGCCAGACGATCGGGTCGCCCGCGTGCTTCTTGGTGGCCGCCGGGATGACGGCCACCGCGAGGGTGATCCTGCGTCCCCCGCCCTTGTGTGCGTCAGAGCCCTCGTGACCGTACCCCCCAGGGCCCTCGTGACCGTACCCGCCGGGGCCTTCGTGCCGGTGGCGGGTCTCGGGGACGGTCAGCGTGCCGCAGTGGGCGGTCTTCAGGGCGGGGATCGGGTCCGCCGTCCGCGGGCAGGGTCCCGGTACGAAGCGGGCGTGGCCCGCCGACCCGGCGATCGTGCCGAGCGGCGCCGCGGGGCGGGACTCGGCGTGGGCGGGCGCCGCGACGAGGCCGGTGGCGAGGACTCCGGCGGTGGCCCCGGCGAGCGCGGCCGGGAGGCGTCCCGCGCTGCGCCGGTGGTGGGGTGGTCGAAGGGACGGCATTCGGTCTCCGTGTCAGGTGATGGTGAACGGTGCGGGCTTGAGCCCTGCCACGCAGCCGGTGTCGGGCGCGGTCGGACGCTTCAGGAAGGAGGCGAGCACGCTTGCGGCGCACGGCGACTGGGGCACCACCCAGTGGCCGATGCCGGGGATCCGTACGGAGGTGGAGTGGGGCAGCGTGCGGGCCGCGACCCGGGCCCAGCTCGCGCCGGTCTTCGCGTCGAAGGTGCCGGAGAGGAGGAGCGCCGGCACCTTGCTGAAGGCGGCCACGCGCTGGATCGCGGTGCGGTCCGGGACGTTCCAGACGTCGCACACGTGGTGCTCGAACGGCAGTTGCGGGGGTTGGGCCAGGACGGTGTCCGGCCAGCCGGGGAAGTTCCGGCGGCCCGCCTTCAGGACGTCGTCCTCGCCGAAGCCCGGCGCCCACTCGGCGCAGGCCACCGACTGCGTCAGGCCGTGGGCGAACGCGCCGATGCGGGTCGCCACGTCCACGGCCCGGGCTCGCGCGAAGCGGGTCGGGTCCCCGTGGGCGAGTTCGTCGAGTGCGGCGGGGACGTCGACGGCCCTGACGGTGTTGGCGACGAGGATGTTGATCAGCGCGCCGCCGTCGAGGTCGACCTCGACCGGCTTCCCGCCGCCTGGCGGCTGCGCCATCAGGGTCAGCGGGTGTGCCTCAAGGCGGCGTACCTGTTCGTCGAGCGTGCGCCTCAGGTGCGGGTAGCGGCTCTTGCAGACGGGCTGGGCCTCGCACGCCGCGAAGATCTCGCCGATCCCCTCCCCGGCGCCGTCCCAGGTCCATGGCAGGTTCACGACCTGGGGCGGTGCGATCGAGTCGATCGCCACCGAGCGGATCCCCTCGGGGTGGCGGCGCAGGTAGGTGAGGGCCAGGTTGGTGCCGTACGAGTATCCGTAGACGTTCCACCGGTCGATGCCGAGCGCCCTGCGCAGGGCGGCGAAGTCCGCGGCGTTCTCGGTGGTGTTGTAGGCGCTGAGGTCGACTCCGGCGGTCGTCAGCCGCTGTCGGCACTCCTGGGTCGCGCGGACCAGGAGCCGCCCGGTCGAGGGGGCGTCGTAGCGCAGTCCCACGGCCTTCACGTTGAAGTGGTCGATCTCAGGGCAGGCGAGGTTCGGCTGCGAGTGGAGCCCGCCGCGCTGCGCCATGACGATCAGGTCGTTGTTCCGGTTCACCCCGGAGGCGATGAGGAAGGGGATGTTGTCGAAGGCGTCGCCGCCGGGGCCGCCCTCCATGAACACCACGGGCTCCGCGGCCGGCTTCGCCGCCGTGGCCGGGATGATCGCGACGGCCAGCCGGATGGTCCGGCCGCCGCGGCGGTGGTGGCGGGAGCGGTTCTCGGGCACCTCCAGGAAGCCGCACTCCCCGGGAACCGGATCGGGCGTCTTCGGGCAGGGCGCCGGCACGAACCGCGCCGGACCTCCTGGACGGGGACCGCGAAGGGCTGGTGACACCGTGCCGACCGGCGCCGGAGGGCTACCCGTTGCCGGTGCGGCCGTGGTCGGGCCGGCCGCACCCCACAGGGTGAGGCCGGTCGCCACGAGTGCGAGACCGGTACGGGTGCCTCGGGAGCGCCTCCGTCCGTACGGGCGCCGGGCGCGGCGTCGTGGGGCGCCTTGTTCCGTCATGTGATCGGGTCTCTCCGTGGACCACGGCCGCCCCGACCGGGACGCCACCGCGTGGCTCAGCCCGCCACGGCGGGCGCCGGGCGGGCGATGTGTTCGTCAGCCTGCGGTCGTGGTGGCGGTCCCACCACCTGGGAGATCCACTCGGAGCAGTTCAGACGCCCGGGGCCGCCGCCACCACGCCGGCGGCGATGCCGGCGCTCAGCGCCGCGTAGTCGTCGGCGTTCTGGCCCGCGTAGCGCAGGGCGAAGTCGGCGACGGCGCGGTCGAAGACGTCGGAGGTGCCGAGGTAGGCGGCGATCGCGATGCGGTCGCCGGAGCGGGCGTGGGCGCGGGCGAGGGCGCGGCCGCAGAGGCGGGCGTAGTCGCGGAGGGTGGCCGGGGACATGGTCTCGACCTCCGCCGAGCCCTTCATGTCGCGCAACTGGCGCCAGTAGAAGTGGCGTTGTTCGGGTCCGGTCATCCAGCCGAGGAAGATGTCGCTGGCGGCCTGGATGAGCCGCTGGCCGCTGACCACCCGGTGGCCCTGGTGGGTGAAGGCGCTCGGCTGGAGGTACTGCTCCAGGACCGACCGGCCGGCCTCCTTGATCTGGAGGAAGAGCGGGTCGGCGTCGTCGCGGCCCTCGAGGAGCAGGACGAAGCAGCGGGTGCCGACGCTGCCGACGCCGACGACCTTGCGGGCGGCGTCGACGAAGTGGTAGCGGTCGAGGAGGATCCGGCGCTCCTCGGCGAGCGAACTGCGGTAGTCGCTGAAGATCTTCCCGATGGTGATCCGGTCGACGTCGGTGACCCGTTCGAGGAGCGGCGGGTCGTCGACGATGTGCCGGCCCGACGCGTCCTTCTCGGTGAGCCTGCCGAGGGCCTGGAGGCTGGTGCGGCGGCGGGCGTGCGCGAGCCGGCTCGCGACGCGGGCCCGGTCGGCCCCGTGGACCAGGGAGGACAGGTCGTCGGCGGCGATCCGCTCGTACCAGACCTCGAGTTCTCCGAGTCCGGCGAGGCGCCGCATGGTCGTGCGGTACGACTCGGTGGCGACGAGGGCGGCGCGGTGGGCCTTGGGCTTGGCGGAGCCGTTCTGGAGGGCGGCGACGACGACGGAGGCGGCGAGTCGCTTGACGTCCCATTCGAAGGGCCCGGGGAGCGTCTCGTCGAAGTCGTTCACGTCGAAGAGAAGCGTCCGTTCGGGTGAGGCGTAGACGCCGAAGTTGAGCAGGTGGGCGTCGCCGCAGAGTTGCACGGTGAGTCCGGAGCTGCGGGTGGTGGCGAGGTCGGCGGCCATGACGGCGGCGGCGCCGCGCAGGAAGGCGAAGGGCGAGGCGGCCATCCGGCCGTAGCGGATGGGGGCGAGTTCGGGCAGCCGGTCGACGGCCTCCCGTTCGAGGAGGGCTATGGGGTCGGGGCGCTGGGAGGAGGGTATCCAGCGTCCGTGCGAGGACCGGGGAACACGCTTGCGGGCGGCCTTGCCCCGTTCGGCCCGTTCGGACGGTGTCGTCATCCGGCCTCACCGCCTCCTCACACCGCCACGGCCGCGGCGCCGAACGCCGCTGTCGCCACTGTTGCTGGTGCGATCCATTACAAGGTGCGCTGCTCGTTTCGGCCACTCTCGCCGACGGGACTTCCGGAATGGTTTAGACCAATGATAGGAATTGATCACCCACACGGCTCGATCGGTTACACCGAGCAATGGTTGAACCGAGCACGGTTGAACCCAGCACGACAGAGAGGGTCCGAGACATGGCCGAGCCCGTTCCCGAGCAGGGGCCGAGGGCGGAGCTTCCGCTCTACCTCCGGGTCGCCGCCGCACTCCGCGACGACCTGACCCATCGCCGCATTCCGCCCGGCAGCCGGCTGCCGGCCGAGCGCCATCTCGCGCTCCGCTTCCGCGTCAACCGGCAGACCGTCCGCAGCGCGCTCCAACTCCTGCGCGAGGAGCGGCTCGTGGTGACCGACCGGCGCGGCACGTTCGCCGCCGCGACGGACCCGGGGCCCGCCGACGAACCGCGCGGCCTGCCCACCGCGCCGCGCCGGCAGTCCTTCCCGGGCGGCCCGCGGGCCGCCGACGCCCTGGTGCGCGCGGCCCTGTCCTGGGAGGCGCCGCCCACGGCACTCGCCGGGCGGCTGTGTCTGGCGCCCGGGGAGCCCACGCTCGTGCACCGGCACGTGGTGCTGACCCCGGCGGGCATCTCACTGCAGCGCTCGGTCTCGTGGTTCTCGCGGCCCGCGCTCGCGGAGATCCCGCAGCTCGGCCGCTACCGGCGGAGCGCCGAGCGGTACCGGCAGCCCGATCTGCGGCTGCTCTACCACTGGATGCACCAGGCGGGTCTGCGCACCACCCACCGAGAGTCGGTCGGCGTGCCGGCCGTGTCCGCGGCCCCGGACAGGGTGGCCGGGGACACGGCGGGCGGCGCCGCCCGGCTGAGCGTGCACCGCGTGGTGAGCGACCAGCACGGGCACGCCCTGGAGGTCACCGACATCGACGTCGCGGCCCGCACCGGGGCCTGGACCTACGAGTTCGCGGGCTGACCCGCCCACGCGGCCGTCGGCCGGCCTCCGCCAGGGGCCGCCGACCGGACACCCGGGCCGACGGCCCGATGGCCCGATGGCCCGATGGCCCGCGGGGCTTGGGGGCTCGGGGTCTCCGGGCCTCAGGGCCTCGGAGGCCAGGGCCTCAGGGCCTCGGGCGCTCGACCGGCCGACGGCC